>NZ_JBEOVN010000140.1:0-20762 GCF_040295565.1 Streptomyces sp. NPDC002785
CGATAGGGAGCCCGCTCCCTATCGTGGGGGAGGTCGTTAGGCCGGCGGCAACAACGCCACGAGCCGACGGCCGGAGGGGATGTTGGGCGTCTCGCTTCCCTACTCCTCGCCGTCCTCGTCCAGACCGACCGCGTCCGGGGCGCACAAGGGCCGTAGCGTGCCGGGAGAGGCTGACCTCTGTGGCCCGATTCCTGCGAAGCATGTCCCTCCGGCCACTCGTGAGGGCGTATGCCAGGACCCGATGCTCAGTGACGTGACCCAGACAACCGACAGCGCCGCCACCCGGGACGACGACCGCCAGGCAGCCCGCACACCCTCCCGCCGACGCGTTCACCGCGCCTGGATCGTCGCCGTCGTCACCTTCGTGACGATCATCGGCGGCGCCGCCTTCAACTCCCTCCCCGGCCTCCTCATCGACCCGCTCCACACGGAGTTCGGCTGGTCGCGAGGGCAGATCGGACTCGCCGTCTCCATCGACATGGCGTTGTACGGGCTCACCGCACCGTTCGCCGCCGCACTGATGGACCGCTTCGGCATCCGCAGGGTCGTCGTCGTCGCGCTCAGCGCGGTGGCGGCCGGGGCGCTGGCCAGCGTCTGGATGACGGCTGCCTGGCAGCTGGTGATCTATTGGGGGCTGCTCGTCGGCCTCGGTACCGGTTCGATGGCGATGGCCTTCTCGGCAACGGTCACCAACCGCTGGTTCGTCGCCCGGCGCGGCCTGGTCACCGGCATCCTCACCGCGGCGGGCGCCTCCGGCCAGCTGGTGTTCCTGCCGCTGTGCGCCTGGATCGTCGAGGAGCACGGCTGGCGCCCGGCCTCGGTGACCGTCGCGCTCGCCGCCCTGGTCGTCGTCCCGTTCGTCTGGCTCCTGATGCGCGACCACCCGGCCGATGTGGGCCTCGCCCCGTACGGCGGCACGTACGTGGCCAAGCCCGCACCCGCACGCGGGGCGGCGAGGCGCACCGTACGCGTACTGGCCGACGCGGCGCGCACCGGGCCGTTCTGGCTGCTGGCCGGTACGTTCGCGATCTGCGGGGCCTCGACCAACGGCCTGATCCGTACACACTTCGTGCCGTCGGCCCACGACCACGGCATGCCCATCACCGCCGCGGCCTCGCTGCTCGCCGTCATCGGGGTCTTCGACATCATCGGCACGGTCTTCTCCGGCTGGCTCACGGACCGCTTCGACGCCCGTCGACTCCTCGCCGTCTACTACGCGTTGCGCGGCATCTCGCTGCTCTTCCTGCCGATGCTGATGGCGCCGACGGTGCATCCGCCGATGGTGTTCTTCATCGTCTTCTACGGTCTGGACTGGGTCGCGACCGTACCGCCCACGCTGGCCCTGTGCCGCGAGCAGTACGGCGAGGACAGCGCCATCGTCTTCGGCTGGGTCCTCGCCTCCCACCAGGTGGGCGCGGCGCTGGTGGCGTTCCTGGGTGGTGTGGCGCGCGATGTGTTCGGCTCGTACGACATGGTCTGGTACGCGTCGGGGGCACTGTGCGCGACGGCGGCGCTGATGGCGTTGGTGATCCGGCGGGTCCCGGAGCCGTCGGGTGCCGCCGCCGGACTCGGCTGACGGTTTCGACCGGTCAGGCGGAGAGGTTCTCGGCGACCGCCAGAAAGACGTGGAAATTCGCGATGTCGCTGACCGCGACGCTGCACCAGCGGGCGGAGTCGCTGGTCCTCATGATGTGCACACTGCCCGCCCCGACCTGGATCTGCTGGACGTCGGACCAGGGGAGGTGGCCGTTCCTGGTGGTGGCCATGCCGGTGCGGGAGAGCGAGAGGTCACCGAAGTTGACCGTCCGGCCTTCCGCGATCGATTGCAGGACCGCCGGGCCCTGGGCGCGGAGAATGGCCCCCTGCATATGAGGTCCCCAGGTTCCGGGGCCTTCGTAGAATTCCGTGATCGTCGCGCTGACGCGGCCCGGGCCGACCGCGGAGTAGACGTGGTTGATGGGGCCGGGGACACCGTTGATGATCTTCTGGGTGATGTCCTGGTAGAGCCGCACGGAATCCCAGCGGATGACGACCACGCCGTCGCCGGACTGCGGGTGCACGATCATTCCGTTCTCGAACAGGTGGAGACGCTTGGCGGCCTGTTTCCTGCTGAAGTCCGGAGTCCGGCGCAGCCACCAGAAGAACAGCAGGCCGGGGATCACGAAGATGAACAAGAGGTGGATGGTCGTGAAGATGTAGAGGGCGAAGACCGGTTTGCTCAGGCGTTTGGGGGTGAACGTGCCCTGCAAGGCGCCTAGTTGGTGACGGTCGGCCAGTTCGGCGGCCTCGGGCGACAGGGCGCCCGGTGTTGCTGTCATGATTCTCTCCTTCGCATGCGCGTCGGAGTGACCGCGGGTTCGGGTCACGTCCGGGTGACGGACTTGGCACGGGCGGGGGGTCCGGTCATCGCCGGGTCCGTGCGATCAGTTGGGCGAGCAGGCGGGTACGGGGGAGCATCTGCCCGATCACGACATGCTCGGTGTCCGCGTGGGCGCCGCTGCCGACGCCACCCAGACCGTCCAGTGTCGGGCAGCCCGTACCCGCGGTGTAGTTGCCGTCGGAGGCGCTGCCCACGGCGACCCCTCGTAGTGGCGTCTGCCCCAACTCTGCGGCGATCGAGGAGGCGAGGGCGAACAGCTCGGCGGAGGATTCCGGTTCCATGGGTGGCCGTCTCCTGCCGCCGAGAACCCTCAGTCGCGCCCCATGCGTCCGGGCGCTCAGCCCGTGCATGAGCGTGTCTATCCGGTCCTGCGCCGCCGCGGTCGGCACACGTACGTCCACTGACACCTTGGCCTGCGCGGGCACCGTGTTGAGGGTGCTGCCGGCGGACAGCAGGGTGGGCGTGACGGTCGGTGCGCCCAGCGGCGAACCGGTGGGGCCCATCGAGGCTGCGAGCCCGGCGATGGCCAGCACCTGGTGAGCGGCCTCGATCGCGGCATTGACCCCCTTGTCCGGCTCCAGACCCGCATGAGCGGCCCTGCCGTGCACCACGACCTCGTACCGGGAGGTGCCCTTGCGGGCGGTCTTGAGGGCGCCCTCCGCGTTCGCGGACGCCTCCAGCACGAAGGACGCCGCACAACCGCGTGCGGATTCCTCGATCAGCTCCCGGGAGGTCGGCGAGCCGACTTCCTCGTCCCCGTTGATCAGCACACACACGCCGTCCGGGGACGGCAGGGATGCCAGGGCGTGGAACATCTGCACCAGCCCGGCCTTCATGTCCAGGACCCCGGGGCCCCGGGCGGCCCCGTCGGCCACCGACCAGGGATGTGTCTCCAGCGAGCCCATGGGCCACACCGTGTCGTGGTGTCCCACCAGCAGGACCCGCGGAGTGCCGAAGACCCACCGCAGATGGGGCACCCCGCCGATCACGATCGTCTCCGGCGCCCGGCCCAGCAGCCTCGCTCCCTGGGCGCCGACGACCTCGGCGCTGCGCGCCAGCGCCGCGTGGTCGGCCGAGAAGGACTCGCAGACCACGAGCTCCTCCAGATCCGCCAGCATCGCGGGCAACGCGAACGCGGCTCCTGCGGTCACCGGGCCCGCTCCGGCTCAGTTCTCGGCAATAACTGCATGGTTTCTCCTCGGAGTTGATCTGGGTGAAGGTCACGGGGCGGCGGTTCCGGCCGGCGGCCCTCGTCGCGGAAGCGCGACCACATGATTGACGCTAGGGCGGGACAAGGCATTCCACCAGCGACTAGATTGCATGCGACCCATGCTTGGAGGGAATGTGTTCGAGATCGACGCACTGCGGCTGCTGGTGACGGTGGCCGACACCGGATCGTTCACGAAGGCGGCGGTCCGGCTCGACTACACGCAGTCCGCGGTGTCCCGGCGTATCGCCTCGTTGGAGAAGGAGGCGGGCGGGCCGCTGTTCGAACGGTTCGCCCGGGGCGTCCGGCTGAATCCCGCCGGTCATGCGCTGCACCGTCACGCCGTGGAGGTGCTCGACCGTCTGTCGGGGGCGGAGCACGAGCTGACCGTGATCCATTCCGGGCACGGTGGGACGCTGCGTGTGGGTGCGTTCTCCACCGCCAACATTTCGTTGATGCCCGTAACTCTGCGGGCGTTTGTGCAGTCCAGGCCGGATGTCGACGTCATCGCGGTCGAGGGCCGGAGTGGCGTGCTGATGCAGCGCCTCGCGGAGGGGGCGCTCGACCTCGCCGTGGTCAGTGACTATCCGTCCGGTCTGCCGTCGGCCGACGGTGTCGGCACGGAGGTTCTGATGGAGGACGAACTGTTCGTCGTTCTGCCCCGGGACCATCGCCTGGCCGGTGCCGGGGCGATCGATCTGCGTGAACTGCGCGAGGAGGCGTGGCTCCAGGACTCGCCCACGGACCGGC
This sequence comes from Streptomyces sp. NPDC002785, assembly GCF_040295565.1. Taxonomy (NCBI): domain Bacteria; kingdom Bacillati; phylum Actinomycetota; class Actinomycetes; order Kitasatosporales; family Streptomycetaceae; genus Streptomyces; species Streptomyces sp. NPDC002785. The sequence continues at coordinate 4,338 of NZ_JBEOVN010000140.1, forward strand.
CCACGATGCTCGCCGAGGTGTGCGCACGGGCCGGCTTCCAGCCGAGGAAGATGGTCAGAATCGCGGAGTGGACCGGGAAGTTCGGCTACGTGGCCGCGGGGCTCGGTGTTGCGCTGGTCCCCTCGCTGGCCGCCTGGGCGGTCCCGGACGAACTGGCCCTCTGCCGGCTCGGCGACCTCGCCCCGCGCCGGACGGTGCATGTCGCGCTGCCCGCCGCGCCGCTTCCGGCGGCGTTGAAACTGCGGGAGTTGCTGCACGAAACCGTCGGCTGAACGGTCACTCGCCGTACCGGGCGGAGGCCCTGGTGCACGTTCGCCCGTTGGCCGGGGCCCCGGTGCACGCTCATCCGGTGAGCGGCCCGAACCGTCCGAAGGCCCCCCGGTGGAACAGCAGCGGATCACTCCCGTCCGCCGCCCCCAGCGCCTCCACCCGGCCGACGACGATCAGATGGTCGCCCCCGGTGTGGACGGCCTGGATACGGCAGTCGATCCAGGCCGGTACGGAGTCCAGCAGCGGCGACCCGGTCGCCGGAGCCGCCTCGTACGACACCCCCGCGAACTTGTCGGCCCCGCTCACCGCGAAGCTCCGGCACAGTGCGCCCTGGTCCGCGCCCAGGATGTTGACGCAGAAAGCCCCGGCGCGAGCGATGCGCGGCCAGGTCGTCGACGTACGGGCGACCATGAACGTGACCAGCGGCGGGTCCAGGGAGAGCGACGCGAACGACTGGCACGCGAAGCCGGCCGGTCCGTCCGCGTCGTCCGCGTCGTGTGCGGTGACGATGGTGATGCCGCTGGCGAAATGGCCCAGTACGCGGCGGAACTCGCCCGGGTCGACCGGCAGCCGCTCGTCGTCGGCGACGGCCCGCAGATCCGGGCGCGGCAGCGGATCGACCGGCGTCGGCCCTGCGGTGGTGGCGGCGCCGACGGACCTGAGGTACCGGACGGCGGTGGCGGCCATGCCTGCGTGTCCCATCACCCTACGATTAGAGCTGACGGAACGTCAGATAGGAAGGGTGGGGAGGAAGATGACTGGGTCCGGGTCCAAGGATGCCCCGGCGGCTGCTTCGGATCACGTCGATTTCTGCGACTGCCGGCCCCGTTCGACCTGGACCCGGGCCTGGACCTGGACCCGGACCTGGATTTGAGCACCGGGTGAGACTGGCGCCATTCAGGGTCACATTGGCGCCATCGGTCGCCGGTTCCTGGGCAAGTGCGGAGGAGTAGGTCCGGAGCTTGGCGAACTCGGCGTCGAAGTCGATCAGACCGGCGTTCTGGCGGAACGTGCCGGAGTGCAGCTCGATGGCGCGCTCGCGGACCTCGCCGCCGACGACCGCGTTGCCCTTCATCACCGCGGTGACCGATTCGCCGTTGACCAGGTCGCCGCGGACGACGAGCGCCGCCCGGTCGGGCAGGGCGTCGACCTCCGCCGCCGAAAGTTCGTTGGCGGCGCTGAAGCCGCCGCGGAAGTCGGCGTTGCCACCGACGACCACCGCGCCCTCCGCGTCGGGTGAGTGGACATCGTCACCGAGGACGAACTCACCGTACTTGCCGGCGATCCCAAAGGCATCGGTGGCGCATCCGGCCGAATCGGCGGGAGCGGCCTGTGCGGCCGGGACGGCCGTGAGTCCGAGGACGAGGACTCCGCCGAGCGCGGCGGCTGCAGCGTTCCATGGCGGCTTTGATCATATTTTTCACACAATGAAACATTGGTCAAGACCAATGCTGGAAGTGCTGGCAAAATGCTAGGAAGCGGAGTTTTGCCCGGTTGTTGATGTGTGGGTGGCGCGGCATCGGGTGCGTCAGGCGGTGTTGACGGCGAGTTTCGGCGAGTTGCGACGGGGCGCGGCGGATGCCGAGACGACGCCCGGGGGTGCGGAAGTGTTCCCCGGCCTGCCGGACTTGCGGCCCGGGCCGCGCTGCACGGGGGCCGGGTCCTGGCGCGTCCTCGGCTGCGGCGCGCTCGCGTCGGGATCGTCCGACGCCTCGGCGATCACGGATCCGCGGATTCTCCGGCGTGAGCGGGGTGCCTGTCCGTACGATCCCGGCGGGAGGTGGCCGACATGATCGAGGATGCGGAGCCGGACCTGCCGAACTGGCACAGCCACCCGCGCGTTGGACAACGTGCTCGCAGGCAGAGATCTCGGCCTGTACGACTATGTCGGGCGGGAGTTAACCTCTGTGCATGTCTGGGAGTCGGCTCGGCCAGTTGAGTCTCCGCGCTGATGCGTTCTATTGCCTGCTCGTCGGGCTGGTGATCGCTTCAACTGCGCCCCTGACCGCGACTGCGGTGAGGCTGCCGGCACTCGTCGTCGGCGGCATCGGCGGGGCTGTCGTGCTGTGGGCCGGCGTCGTGTGGCGGCTCAGTGTTCGCCCTTTGGCTGGGAGCCTGCGTCTCGCACTTGTGGCGAATGTACTTGCGGCATGCGTGCTTGCTGCGGTGTCTGTGGCTGCAGCGAGCACACTTGTCCTGCTCACTCTTGTGGCGGTCGCGACAGATGTCGCTGGTTTCGCGGGCAGTCAGATCGTTGCGCTCAAGCGACTGGCCCGCGAGCTGTCTTGACGAGTCGACGCGAGCGCATCCAGGGTGCTGATCACTCCGAGCCCTCCTGCCGAACATTCCTCGCATGATCGTCACGACACCTGCGCTCCATTGAGCTCGTTTCACCTTGAAGTTGCTGGCCACGGGGCTGGTGTGGGTCGTTGATTGCACACGACACGTCAACCACTTCCGGAGGCTCGGACGTTACGGCCACTGCGGCCATCGTGTGGTCAGCCGGGCCACCTCACGGGCGTGGTGGTGAACTTCCCGTCAGCCAGCTTGCGTAGCCAGCCCCGCTCGGCCAGCCGGTTCAGCTTCGAGCGCACGCGCTTGCCGACCGCTGGGGTGTCAGTCCCGGGCCCTTCCCCCGGAAGACCGTCTGGGCCGAACTCGACCTCGTACCGTGACCGCCGCCACCGGGTCGTGGAGTTCCACGATCCGGTGGTCCGCGACGCGGCGTCGCACGACATCAAAAGCCTTGAAGAACTTGGGAAATGACCCTTCCCAACCCCACCCTGCCGTCCGTCACCCACATGGGTGAGATTGGCCAACTTGGCTGCTATTCGGTCCGGTTGGCCGGCATATGCTCGCCGCGACGAACAACCCCAGACACGCGACGGCCCCCGGCCGGGACTGGCATCCCGATCGAGGGCCTGACCACCGAGGAAGTAAGGGCTTCCCGATGGATACCCAGCAGATTAGCGCGCCCTCGCGCGCCCCGTCCCACGTACGCGGAGACGCCACGCCGTCCTCCGGCGTCGTGCACGACAACTCCCGGCACACCAGCCGTTTCACGGTCGTGGGCAACCACCTCACCCAGCACCGCGAGCTCTCCCTCACAGCGATCGGGCTCGCCGCGCACATCCAGTCGCTGCCCGCCGGAGCCAGGATCGGCATCCAGGACCTCGCCGGCCGCTTCCCGGAGAGCGAGGCCCGGATTGCCGCCGCGTTACGCGAACTCGAAGCCCACGGCTACCTGCGACGCATCCGCACGCGCCTGGTCGACGGCCGGATCGTGACCCGTACCGTCTCCTGTAATCAGCCTGCCGAACGGCGGACCACAGAAGCTGCTCCGGGCCGCGAGTGTCCACCGAGCCCGCAGCGTACGGTCCGGCCGCCCGCGTCGATCCGGCCCTGTCGGGAGTCCGAAGCCGACGACATGCCTCGGCTCAGGCCTGCGGCCCGAACCGCGCCCGCACCACGCCATGAGCCCGCACCCATGGCACGCCGTGAGCGCGCCCTACACAGCCGGTCCACGCCCCTCCTCGTGCCGCAGCCGGCCTTTCCTGCCCCGCCCCTCCTCCGGACCGCCACCGACCTGCTCGCCGGACTGCACCTCCAGGACCCGCGCCTGCTGCTCTCCGCGCAGGACGTGGACGTCCTGGCCCCGGGCGTCGCCGCGTGGCTGGAACGCGAGGTCGGCCCCGCCGCCGTACAGCACGCCCTGACCAGCGAACTCCCACCCGAAGGGCTGCGCCGCCCCGCCGGTCTCCTCGCCCACCGGCTCACCGCCCGGCTTCCGCCACCGCCCCCGTTCCGTGATCGGTCCGATCTCCCGCCCAAGGCGCTCCCGCTACAGAACTGCGACGGCTGTGACCGGGCATTCCGCGCAGCGGAGCCAGGAGAGTGTCCCGACTGCCGGACCGACAGCTCCCATCCGACCGCTCAACAACTCTAGGAAATCCACATGGTCAGCTCGTCCCACGAGGCGATGCACCGCATCTTCCAGGAGTACCCGGGACTTTTCTCACACGTCTCCGAGGTGCTGGGCGTCGCGATCGGCCCACCCGCCTCAGCCACCGTCATGCCTACGGACCTCACCGAGAACAGGCCCCTCGAACGCCGTGTCGACACCCTGCTGCGCATCGACATGGAGGATGACCAGTCGTACCTCCTCGCGATCGAGGCCCAGGGCAAGAAGGACCCGGAGAAACCGGCGAGCTGGATGTACTACCTGTCCTACTTGCAGGCGAAGTACAAGCTGCCGCCCATACTGCTGGTCGTCTGCCAGGACCGAGCCACCGCCGAATGGGCCGCACGCCCGTTTTCCGTCGGCCACCCGCAATCGCCCGTGCTCACCCTGCAAGCCCTCGTCGCAGGCCCGCACAACATGCCAGTGATCACGGATGTGGCTGAGGCCCGCAAGGACCTGGCACTGGCCACGCTGGCCGCGATCACACACGCGGGCGATCCGGACATCGGTGCCATACTCAAAACGCTGTCGACCGCTCTGCGGGACGTACCGGAAACCATCGCCGACCCCATCGTCGAACTCATCGCACAGGGCCTGGGCAACCGCCCGGCCGCACAACAGTGGAGGAACCTGGTGGCCGTGGACCTTTCCTTTTACAAGTCACCCCTCTCGGAAGAAATCCGGGACGAAGGCCGTGAAGAGGGCCGTGAAGAGGGCCGTGAAGAGGGCCGCGCAGAAGGCCGCAAGGAAGACATCCTGCTCTTCCTTGCACAGGCCGGCATCGACGTGCCCGATGAGGCTCGCCAGCGTATTTCGGACTGCGGAGATCTGGACACCTTGAGCCGCTGGCTCCTGCGCGCTCCCACCGCTGCATCCGTCGAGGACGTCTTCATCGAGAAGTAGGCAGACTGCGGCCGGGACCCACCGGTGGCCCACGCCGACCGGTGGGTTCCGGCCGCCCAGCCCTGGAGAGGCGTGGTTCCCATGGACCTTTCTTTCTACAAGTCATCGCTCTCGGAAGAAATCCGGGACGAAGGCCGCGCAGAAGGCCGCGCAGAAGGCATCGCGCGGGGCATCCTGCTCCTCCTTGCCCAAGCCGGCATTGACGTCTCCGACGAGGCTCGCGAGCGCATCACGGGCTGTACCGACCTCGACATCCTGAGCCGCTGGCTATTGCGCGCTCCCACCGCCACATCTGTGGAGGACGTCTTCATAGCGGATTGGCCGACGGGAAGCACTGCACCGGCACCCTTCCAAGCGGCTTCCGTAGAGGGAGGAACACAAGCGTGCCCCGGGGCCGCTCACAGCCCCCGGTACTTCGGCGTGCGCCGCTCGATGAAGCTCGCCACGCCCTCGTTGGCATCCTGCGTCGTCATATTGATCTCCTGGGCCATCGCCTCGGCCGCGAAGGCCGTCGCCCGGTCGGAGTCCAGCGATGCGTTCACCAGCTGCTTGGTGAGGGCGATCGCACGGGTCGGGCCGTCGGCCAGCCGCTGAGCCCACGCGCGGGCCGCCGCTTCCAGCTCCTCGTCCGGGACCACCCGGTTGACCAGCCCCAGACGTTCTGCCTCCGCCGCCGGGAGCGAGTCGCCGAAGAACATCAGCTCCTTGGCGCGCTGCGGGCCGATCAGGCGCGGCAGCAGATACGTGCCGCCACCGTCCGGTACGAGGCCGCGGCGTACGAAGACCTCGATGAACTTCGCCGACTCGGCGGCCAGCACGAGGTCGCAGGCGAACGCGAGATGAGCGCCGATGCCGGCCGCCGTGCCGTTGACGGCCGCGACGACCGGTTTCTCGCAGTCCAGGACCGCGGCGATCAGGCGCTGCGCGCCGAGCCGGATGGTGCGGGCCACGTCGCCGGGTACCCGGTCGCCCGTCGACGGGGTGCCGCGCAGGTCGGCGCCCGCGCAGAAGCCGCGGCCGGTGGCGGTGAGGACGACAACCCGGACCGCCGGGTCGGCGGAGGCCTCGGCGAGGAGCGCGATGACGCGTTCCCGCTGGTCCCAGGTGACGGCGTTCATCGCCTCGGGGCGGTTCAGCGTGATCCACGAGACGCCGTTGTCAGTGGCGTGGAGTATCAATGAATCGAGCGGGTCGGCCGGCGCGGCGGACCCGGTGTACTCGGCGGTGTCTTCGGGGGAGGACGGCATGAGGCAGCTCCTTGGCAGGGGGGGTGACGGGTGGGGTGCCGGGCGGCGGGACCAGCTGCCCGGTGACCGGTCAGCGGCAGACGGCCAGCGCGTCCAGTGCCACCGCGCCCTGTCCCCGCCCCAGCACCATCAGCGGGTTGATGTCCAGCTCGGCGAGGTCGTCGCTCAGTTCCAGCGCCATCCGCTGCACCCGCAGGACGACCTCGACGAGCGCGTCCACATCCACCGGGGGGCCTCCGCGTACGCCCTCCAGCAGAGCCCGGCCGCGCAGTTCGCCGAGCATCGACCGCGCCTGGTCCTCGCCGAACGGCGGCACCCGTACCGCCGCATCGTGCAGCACCTCGACCAGCACACCGCCGAGCCCGACCGTCACCGTCGGCCCGAACAGCGCGTCGTGCGTGACACCGACCATCATCTCGACGCCCCGTTCGACCATCTGGCAGACCAGGACACCGTCCAGCTCGACGCCTTCGTAGCGGGCGATGTCGGTCAGTTCGCGGTACGCGTCCCGCACTTGACTGGCGGAGGTGAGCCCGACCTTGACCAGGCCCAGCTCGGTCTTGTGGGCGAGCCGGGCGCCCGACGCCTTCATGACGACCGGGTAGCCGACCAGTCCGGCCGCCCGGACGGACGCTGCGGCGCTCGTCACCAACTGCTCGCGCGGGACGCGGATTCCGTACGCCCGCAGCAGCTGCTTCGCCGCGTGCTCGCTCAGCTGGTGGCCCGGGCGCATCAGTGCCTGCGCCTTGCGGAACGAGGGCGACGGCGTGCGCGGCGCTTCGTCGAAGGGGGAGCGGTAGGAGGCAGCGAACCGGTGGTGGTCCAAGTAGGCTTTCACGGCGGTGATGCAGTTGCCGAAGGTACGGAAGGTGGCGACGCGGGACGAGCCGAGCAGCGTCGTACGGTACGCGGCCTCCGTGCCGACGGGCGATCCCCACACCACGCACACCAGCTTGTCCGTGGTCTCCGCAGCGTCCACCAGGTCCTGCGCGAGCCGGTCGCTCATCGGAGGAAAGGGGCCGGTGATCGGACAGATCAGCACCCCTACGGCGGGGTCTGCGAGGATCGCGTCGATGATCTTCCGGCCGCGCCAGTCGCCGACCGGATGGCCGCCGTTGTCGACCGGGTTCGCCACGTTCAGATAGCCGGGAATCCACTCGTGCAGCTCGCGCTGTTTCTCCTCGGACAGGGTGGGCAGTGGCAGCCCGGCACCGGTCGCCAGGTCCGAGAAGTGCGCCCCCGTGCCGCCCGAGATCGAATACACGACGACCCCGTCGGCCACCGGCTTTCGTGCCCGGGCCAGCAGGGCCGCGGTGTCCTGGAGCTCGTCGAGCCCATCCACCCGGATCACGCCGAACTGCCGCATCGCCGCGTCCACCACCTGGTCGGCGCCGGTCAGCTTGCCCGTGTGTGACGCGGCCATCCTGGCCCCCGTCTCCGTACGTCCCACCTTGACCGCCACGACCGGGACGCCGGCCCGTGCCGCCCGGTCCGCGGCCAGCAGAAAGGAGCGCCCTTCCTTGAGCCCCTCCACGTAACAGGCGATGGCCCCGACCTCGGGGCGCTGCGAGAAGTACGAGATGAAGTCGGCGGTCTCCAGATCCGCCTCGTTGCCCGTGGGCGCCCAGTGCGAGAGCCGCACGCCCAGCTCCTGAAGGGTGTAGACAGGGCGCCCCTGGTGACCGGACTGAGTGATCAGCGCGATCGCCGGCCCGTCCAGATCGTCCCGGAATTTCTCGAAGGCGTTCAGGTTGGTGTTCGGTCCGAGCAGCCGCAGCCCGGACCGCTCCACCGCTGCGGCCAGCCGCGCCTGGGCGGCTGCGCCCTCCTCACCGGTCTCGGCGAAGCCGGAGGCGAAGGCGACGGCGAACTTCACCTTGGCCTGCGCGAGTTCCTCGATCAGCGGGAGCGGATCGCCGACCAGCAGCACCGCCAGATCGACCCGCTCCGGCAGGTCCGCGACGGAAGGAGAACAGGGCCGCCCGAACACGGACTCCCGGGTGGGATGCACGGGATGCAGCCGCGCCCCGACCCGCTCGGCCCAGGCGATCAGCTGCCGGGTGATGCCGGTATTGGGCCGCCCTTCGGTGTCGGACGCGCCGATGACGGCCACGGACTCGGGCCGGAAGAACCGGTCCAGATCCGGCACGGGCGCGTGCAGCGGGCGGCCGCTGACATCGAGATCGCCCTCCGCGGCGGCGGCCGCCATGCTGTGGACGATGGCATACGGCTCTTCGCCGCAGGCCACCACCCTGGCGCGGAAGTCGGTGGTGAGGGTGCCGTGAGTCGATCCAAGCATCGTTCCGCCCACTCCTGCTCGAAGTCCGTCAGGTGCTCGTGCTCGCGGCCAGCCTGAAGCTGACGCCTTGTCAGGTTACTGAACTGACGGCCCGTCAGGAATGAGTGTGCAGGCAAAGGCTGAGACGGGTGCGTGGGGACGAACCCGGAGTCTGTGGGACAGGTGCCGGTCAGGTGGGCGAGCTCGTCCCGATCCACGACCGCAGCATGGGTGCCCGCTATTTCCTGTTCTGGCGGCCGGACGCCCGGACATTCATTCCGGATTCTGGGACATGGCCGGTGGGCGGGGCGCTGGGACAGGCTTTCCGTATGACGCAGAAAGCACAGAACACACAGAACCCCCGAACCGACCAGCCCGTACTCGTCATCGGAGGTACCGGCAAGACCGGACGCAGGGTCGTGGACCGGCTGCGGGAACAAGGGGTGGAGACGCGGGTGGCGTCGCGGTCCGGGGAGACACCGTTCGACTGGGACGACCGGGGGACCTGGGGCGCGGCGCTGGAGGGGGTCGGGGCGGTGTACATCGTTCCGCTGGACCTCGCTCCCTCCCGGACCCCCGCCCTGGTGGAGCAGGCCGTGGCGGGCGGGGTCGGGAGGCTGGTGCTGCTGTCCGCCCGGGGCGCCGACGTGCCGGGGTACTTCGGGGATTCCTACGACGGGACCGGGCCGCACATGGAGGGGGAGATCGCGGTGCGGGCCTCGGGGGTGCCGTGGACGGTCCTGCGGCCCGGCTGGTTCGCGCAGAACTTCAGCGAGGGGGTCTTCCGTGACGGGGTGATGGGCGGTGAGCTGGCGCTGCCTGCCGGGGACGGGGCCGCCGCGTTCGTGGACGCGGACGACATCGCGGACGTCGCCGTCGCCGCGCTCACCCGGCCCGGCCACGAGGGTCAGGTGTACGAGCTGTCCGGACCGAGGGCGCTCACCGTCGACGACGCGCTGGCCGAGATCGCGAAGGTCACCGGGCGGCGGGCCGGCTACGTCCCGGTCCCCGAGCAGGAGTTCGTGGCGGGACTGGTCGCCCAGGGGATGTCCCCCGAGGAAGCGGCGCTGTGGACGGACGCGATGAAGCCGATCCGTACGAGCCGGGAGGCTCCGGTCACCGACGGAGTGCAGCGGGCGCTGGGGCGCGCGCCGCGGGACTTCGGCACATTCGTGCGCAAGGCGGCCGACGCGGACGCCTGGACCGGCTGAGCCCGGGGGAGGGGGGCGTCAGCCTGCCGGGACCTCCCGGTCCGGTTCGCTCCGTACCGCGGGCTCGCGGCGGTACGCACTCGGGCTGACGCCCCGGACCCGTTTGAACGCCGCGCTGAAGCCGAACGCGTCGGCGTACCCCACCCGGCGGGCCACCGCCGCCACCGTCAGGTCCCGGCGGCTCAGCAGATCGGCGGCGAGCGTCATGCGCCATTCGGTCAGATACGCCACCGGGCCCTCCCCGACCAGTTCGGTGAACCGTTTGGCGAACGTGGTGCGCGAGACCCCGGCCCGTGCGGCCAGCTCGGCCGTCGTCCACGGATGCGCCGGCTCCTCGTGCATGGCACGCAGCGCCGGGCCCGCCACCTCGTCGCCGAGCGCGCGGTACCACATGGGTGGGGCCGCCTCCGGGCGGTCGAACCAGTCGCGCAGCGTGCACACCAGCAGCCAGTCCAACAGCCGGTCCAGCACGATCTGCCGGCCCGGCCGCACCTTGCCGATCTGAGCCTCCAGATAATCGCGCAGCGGCGAACAGTCCTCTTCGTCCGGTACGACGAGCACTGGAGGAAGGGCCTGGAGCAGCCGTTGCGGAACCTCGGCGTGTACGTCATAGGCGGCGGCCAACAGCACGGTGGGGCCGGCGAGTTCGCCCGGCGGTGCCGGGTCGGTACCTGGTCCGGCGTCCCAGTGCACCTCTCGTGCGGACGCACCCGGGCCCGTACCCGTGGCCGGGTCGTCGGTGAAGACGAACGGGGCCGGCCCCCGTACGATCGCCGCCTCGCCGACCCGCACCCGGCGCGCGGCGCGATCACCGCTGTCGCTGCCCTCGTCGACGCCTTCTCCGATCCTGCCTTCCGGGATGATCCAGCCCTCGCCGCGCAGCGGCACGCACAGCGTCAGATACGTGTCGTCCGTGAATCTCAGCGACCACGGCGGCCACAGCACCGAGCGGCCGAAGACCGCCCCCTTCCCTCGCACACCACGCAACAACTCGTCGAACACGTCCATACGCCAACGGTACGCACACGGGGCGGCGGACCGGCGGCCCCGGACAGTCAGCCCGTGTGCGCCAGCTTCTTGGCGATCTTCTGTGCGTCCAGGGCCATTTCGCGGAACATGCCGCTGATCGGGTTGGTGAACCCGGTGAAGTACAGGCCGGGTGCCTGCTTGGGCGTGCGGCCGCCGTGCACCACCGGCCGGCCCCGCGCGTCCAGTACGCCGAGGTGGCCGACCAGCCCCTCCAGGGCCCGCCGGTAGCCGGTCGCCGCGATCACCGCGTCCGGGGTGATCCGGCCCCCGTCGGCCAGCACCACCGCGTCCTCGTCGAACGACTCGACGGCCGCCACCGGCACCACCAGGCCGCTCTTCACCGCGTCGATCAGCCCCACGTCCTGCACCGGAATGGCGCCGTCCTTGACCCGTGAGTACAGGCCGGTGTCCGGGCGTGGGAGCCCCTGTCCGGCGAGGTCGGGCACGGCTGTCCGGGCCATCAGGCCCCCGGCCCGGTCGACGAGCCGGACCGGCAGCCTGCGTACGAGGATGCCGGTCGCCTGTGCGGGCCAGCCCGCCGTCGAGCGGCGCACGATGTGCGGCACGGTGCGCACGGCGATCCGTACCCGGGACGCGCCGCCCTCCACCAGGTCGGCGGCGATCTCCGCGCCCGTGTTGCCGATGCCGACGACCAGGACGTCCCTGCCCGCGTACGGGGCGGGATTGCGGTAGTCGGAGGCGTGCACCAGATCGCCGGTGAAGCTGTCGCGGCCGGACCAGTCGGGGATGCGCGGGGTGTGGTTGTAGCCGGTGGCGACGACGACGGCCCGGCCGGTCAGTACCCGGCCGCCGGCCGCGGTCAGCTGCCAGCCGGCTCCGTCGGAGGCCCGGTCGATCCGGGACACCTCGACGCCCGTCACCACTTCCAGCTCGTGGTGCTCGACGTACTTCTCCAGATAGCGCACCACATCGTCCCTGGCCACCCAGCGTCCGAACCGGCGCGGCATCGCAAGCCCCGGCAGCGCCGACCAGCGCCGGGTCGTGTGGAGGCGCAGCCGGTCGTAGTGGCGGCGCCAGGACGCCCCCACGTTCTCGGACTTCTCCAGCACCACCGCCCGTACCCCCTGCTCGCGCAGGGCGGCCGCGGCGGCGAGACCGCCCGGGCCGCCACCGATGACGTACACGGGCCGGTCCTCAACGAGGCCGGTGAGGGCCAGGGCGGGGCTACCGGAGGTAAGTGCGCTGTCGGGCATGGCTCGGAGCGTAATCGCGCGCTCACTTGATGGGTCTCGGCCAAGACCGGAATCGGTTGCGAATTGATCACGTGCGTGTGGCTCTTGCGTGCCTCCCGCGTGCCCCTTGCGCAAGCCGTCGCCATCAGGTGAACTGACGTACCGTCAGATTCAGTGAGCGGGAGGCCCCATGCAGACGATCTGGCTCAGCGGCGCCGAGTGGCTCGCCGTCCTCCGGATAGGCCTCGGCCTGTGGTGGCTCGAGAGCTGGCGGCACAAGGACAAGAAGGGCTGGTTCGAGCGCGGTACGGGCATCGCCTGGGCCGCGGACGTGGCGGGCAAGCATCGGTGGACGGCCGTGCGCACCGGATTCCAGCGGATCGTCGCCCCGCGCCCCAAGGTCATGGCCTACCTCGTCGTGTACGCCGAACTCGCCCTGGGCCTCGGCCTGATCGCCGGATTCCTTACCCCCGTCGCGCTCGTTGCCGGACTCCTCCTCAACCTCCTCTACCTCGTGCTGATGATCCACGACTGGGCCGAGCAGGGGCAGAACGCGATGATGGCGCTCATCTCGCTCGTGGCGCTGTTCGCGATGTCCTGGCAGACCTGGTCCCTCGACGACGCGATCGGACTCTTCCTGTGACCTCGGCCGCCGTACGCTTCGACCTGCCGGAGCCCGACGCCTTCACCCGCCCCTACTGGGACGCCGCCGCCCAGGGGCAGTTGCTGCTCCGCCGCTGCCGCGCCTGCGGGCGCGCCCACCACTACCCGCGCGAGTTCTGCCCGCACTGCTGGAGCGAGGACGTCACCTGGGAACGGGCGAGCGGGCGCGCCACGCTCTACACCTGGTCCGTCGTCCACCGCAACGACCTGCCGCCGTTCGGCGCCAGGGTCCCGTACGTCGCCGCCGTGGTCGACCTGGCCGAGGGGCCGCGGATGATGACGGAGATCGTGGGATGTGAGGAATCCGGCCTCGCCATCGGCATGGCGCTGCGGGTGGCCTTCCGGCGGGAGGAGGGGGAAGAGGCCGTTCCGGTCTTCCACCCCGGAGACTGCTGAGGTTTCCTGAGGCTGCTGTGTAAGGACGACGGCTTCCGAAGCGGGGCCCGGCGCGAGTCGGTGCGACTCAGGGCTCCATGCTGCGCAGCTTGCGGCGTTCGCGGAACTTCGGGTGGCGGACGACTACACCGCCCATGCCGCAGGAGCCCGTCAGCCGCAGGAGCGGGGCGCCGGGCTTCCTCTCGTCCGTGGTCCTGGCCTTCAGGCCGCCGAGGCCGTGGTCCAGGCTGTCGGTGTGTACGGACCAGCCCTCCGGGATCACGATCTTCACCCCGCCCATCTCTCCGCGCACTTCCAGTTCGATCTCGCGCAGCCGGCACTCGGCGCGGGTGAAGTCGATCCTGACGCCACCGATGCCGCCCTGGGCACGTATCACCGGGGGCACCTTCCAGACACCCGAGCGCGTCACGCCGTGCATGCCGCCCTTGAGGACCAGCGGCTCGCCCGTGGCCACCTCGATGGGGACCAGGTCCTCGGTGAGGGGCGCGAGTTCGGCGTAGGTCTTGGCGGACAGCGCCTGCCCGAGCCGGGTGTCCAGCTCGTCCATGTCGATGCGGCCCTCGGCCGCCGCCTCCCGCAACTGCTCGACCACCGCCTCGCGATCGGCATCCGAAGCGCGCATACGGCCGGCGGAACGGGAGGGCTCAGCAGTCATGGAAGCGATGATACGGGTGGGTGCGGCGCCGGGCCCCCTGTCATCGACCTCCCCGCGTCACAGCCCCGGCGCCCCCCACACCGGGAACCACCGGGCCAGATCCTTCTCCATCCGGAGGTCGTCCCCGAGTACCGCCCTGACCTGCAACTCCAGCTGGTTGTCACGCTTCTCGGCGCCGCCCGGCAACGGCGCGAACGGATAGAACGTGCCGCGCTTGTAGAGGTAGACCAGGGCCAGCGGACGCTCCCGCGCGTCCCGGAAGCCGATCAGGGAGCAGAGCAGCTGCGGCCCGAAGCCGCCGTCCTGGAGCAGGGTGTTGACCGCGTGCAGGTCGTTGACCAGAGTGGCAACGTCGTCGGGGGGCTGGCGGGCGAGCAGCCAGGTGTAGCCGTACGTGTCCTGGCTGAACTCCACCGGAATGCCGCCCCGGCCGGTGTCCGCGTCGAGCAGTTCGCGTACGTCCTGCTGAATACGGGCGAAGGTGCCGCCCTCGACACCCGCGAAGCAGACCGATCCGAGACCGGTGGGGGTGAAGCCTGCGCCGGCCTGGAGGGTGAGGGCGGCGGAGGGCACGGCGAAGAGCTGGTCGAGGTCGGGGCGGACCGGTTTGCTGCGGCCCAGGATGGCGTCGAGAAGACCCATGAACATTCCTTACGGGCGGGCGAGGTCGGCGGAGATGCGGGCCAGCTGGTCCAGGCGCTGTTCGAGGGTCGGGTGGGAGGAGAGCAGCCGGCTCAGGCTCTCCTTGGAGGAGAACGCGGGAACGAAGTAGAAGGCGTTGTACGGCTCCGCCTTCCGAAGGTCCTCGGTCGGGATGCGGGCCATCTGGCCGCTCACCTTGGTGAGGGCCGAGGCGAGCGCCGAAGGGCGGCCGGTGAGCAGGGCGGCGGCGCGGTCGGCGGAGAGCTCGCGGTAGCGCGAGAGCAGCCGGGTGAGCAGGAAGCTGAGGCAGTACACGACCGCGCTGGCCAGTGGGATCAGCATGACCGCGATGCCTACGGGGTCATTGCTCCGGGTGTTGCGGGAGAGGCCGCCCCACAGGGCGACGCGGGTGATGATGCCGGCAAGCACACCGAGGAACGAGGCGATCGTCATGACGGCGACATCACGGTGCGCGACATGGGACATCTCGTGCGCGAGTACGCCCTCCAGCTCCTCCGGCCCCAGCCTGCGGAGCAGACCGGTGGTGGCACAGACGAGGGCGGTCTTCTCGCCCCGGCCGGTGGCGAAGGCGTTCGGCACATCGCTCTGGGCGATCGCCACCCGGGGCTTGGGCATGTCGGCCAGCGCGCAGATCCGGTCGATGGTCCCGTGCAGCTCGGGCGCCTCCTCGGGGGTGACCTCCCGGGCGCCCATGCTGAAGGCCGCGATGCGGTCGCTGAACCAGAACTGCGCGATGAACATGCCGCCGACCAGGATCAGGATGATCGGCCAGGCACCGCGCAGCACAGCGAGGAGCACGCCCACCAGGACCACGTACAGCAGACCGATCAAGAACATCGTGGTCACCATGCGCGTGGCCAGCCCGCGGTCGGGGGCGTAACGGGAACGGGTTCGGCTCATCGGTGCCTCCAGTCCTCACCTGTCTCCCATAGTGCTCCTTCACGGTTGAATCCGAATAAGACCGACCGGCACATGGGGGGCGGCGGCGCCGCGCCGCCCCCCATGTGCCGGTCGGTCTGAACAACGCGGTCCGTGAGTGCCCCGTCTCCAGGTCCGTTCCGGGCGGCCCGCGGGCGCTGTTCCTAAGGCCAGAGCAGTTCCCGCGTCCAGTCCGCGCCGTCCCGCCGGTAGCGCAGCCGTACGTGACGGCGCCTCGCGTCGCCCTGGAAGTACTCAACCTCCCGTGGCTCGACCACGTACCGCGTCCAGCTCGCGACCTCCGCGTCCGGCTCGGCCGACGCCCGTTCCCAGGCGGCGTCGGCGGTCCGGGCCAGTTCCTCCTGCGAGTCCAGCACCTCGCTCTGCGACCCGGTCAGCGCCGATGCGAGCGCCCCCGTCGAGCGGGCGTGCAGATCGGCGAGGCTCTCCGCCCGGCTCGTCTCGATGACCGGTCCCCGCACCCGTACCTGCCGTCCCTGCGCCGGCCAGTAGAAGCCGAGCGCGGCATGCGGGTGGGCGGCGAGCTGGCGGCCCTTCGCGCTGGTGCGGTGTGTGGCGAAGTGCCAGCCGCGCTCGTCCGCGTCGTGCAGCATCAGCGTCCGCACATCGGGCCGGCCTTCGGCGTCGACGGTGGCCAGCGACATCGTGTGCGGCTCGGCCTGCCCGGCGGCCACGGCCTCGGCGAACCAGGTGTGGAAGAGGGGGAGCGGGGCAAGGGGCGCGGCGTCCGGGTCGAAGACGGGAAGGTCCACGGCCCAGACCCGCTGGGCGTGGAGCAGGTCCAGGAAGCTCTGCTGTGCGTGGGTCCTCTGTACGTCGCTCATGGACCCATTGCAGCGCATGGCCCCCGCCCGGGCCCTTACGGCCTCCCCCACGACAGGGAGCGGGCTCCCGACGCCCTGCGACTCCGCTTGCGCGTTGCCGTCAGTCAACGACGCTCCTTCCCCGAGCTCTCGGCTTCGCTCGACCAGGGGAGACCCATCCGATTCCTTCCTCCGCCTTGCAATCGAAGCCGCA
>NZ_JBEOVN010000141.1:0-20725 GCF_040295565.1 Streptomyces sp. NPDC002785
GAGCGCTTCGTTCACACCGAAGAGGTCACTGGTTCGAACCCAGTATCGCCCACCCCGGACAGAGGGCCCGTGAGACCACAGAGTCTCACGGGCCCTCTGCATTTCCACGTTCACTCGCTGCGACGCCTCCGTGAACGATTCAAACGATCGTGGCATCGGGTAACGCCGGGATCCGCTCTTCGAGAAGAAGCATCCGGGTATCCGGGTCAGGACGGGCTGTCGGCACCGCCTTTCCAGAACTACGAGAATTTCTGGAAAGGTTCAACACCCAAGCCCCCGTGGGCAATGCATCTTCCGATGCCTTCCGAACCCCGTCGCATTTCTGCGCAACGGCGATGAGAAACGCGTACTGCGCGACTTCGAGGGGCAGTTCGGCTGCGAACACTGCCTTGTCCGGTACGCCTTTGGCGGCGATCCGATGACCACAAGCCCCGGCCCGGGGGCCATGAGGGTGCCCCGGGCCAGTCATGTGACACACCGTCAATGCATGCGGCCCAGAGCGTCCTTCAGCCGCCGGGCGTCGCGCAGCCGCTGCTCGTACGTCGCCCCGACCGCCAGTAGCAATACCCCGGCCAGCGCGGGCGGCAGCCAACGCGGCAGGGCGCCGACGACCTGGACCACGTACGGCGTGAGTTCGTGCAGGGCGTCCAGGGCCAGCACCGCACCACCGAGCAGCAGCAGCGCCTGCAGCCGCAGCCGCGCGCCCGCCAGGGTGATCACCAGCGCGGCCGCACCGAGCAGCAGCGGCCGGACCCAGTGCGGATCGGCCCATGCCGTGAAGAGGCTCGGCACCAGCGTCGCCGCGAGGCCCGCACCGTACGCCGTCCACGACGACGCCTCGGGGTCACGGCGCCGGCGCAGCACACCGACTGCCAGAGCGGGCACCGTCACCGGCAGGGTGTACGCCTCCGGGGCCGACACCCCCGAAGCCGACAGCCGCAGCCAGGCCGCCAGGACGAACAGCGCCATCGCCAGATACCCGGCCATCGGCCGCCGCTCGGCACGTACGGCCGTACCTGCGGCCAGTACCCCGCACAGCGCCAGCACCAAAGCCAGGAAGGGCCGGTCCGTCACAGCCATGGCCACCGCCACCAAGCCCGCCACGGCCCCGGCCAGCTCGACCGGCAGAGCCGGCGGGAGACCTCGCAGCCGCGCCCCGAGCAACACCGTCACCGCAGGGACGACCAGCATGACCGGCGCCGCCTGATACGCGGCGAGTCCCAGCGACGCCCCGACCGCACGGGCGAGCGCCATTCCGCACACCACCGCACCGCACGCAGGGACCGCCTGCGCGATCTGCAACGCCCGTACGGCCCGCGCCGCCTGAACGGACGGCAACGGCGGCAACGCCCGCGCCGCCGATACCGCAGTGCCACCGAGCATCACCGCGGCCACGCCGAACACCACCAGCAGCACCGCGAACACCGCGTACGTGGCAGCCTCCACCGCGAGTGACAGCATTGCCGCACTCACCGCGCCGACCAGACCGCACACCAGCGCGGTCGGCCCCACGCCATCCGTCCCGCGGCGCAGACCCCGTACCGCTACCGCGAACACCCCGGCCACCAGCGCCAATTGCACCGACACGGCGGCCGCGTACGGCATCCCCAGTATCGCGGGCAACACGGTGAACCCCGCCCAGCCGAGCGCCACCGCACCGGCCCCCGCGGCACCCCGCCACGCCGCACCCGGCGACAGCACCGGCCCGGCCACCCGTACCAGCCACGCCCATGACCGGTACACCGCCCCCAACAGGCCGGCCACCACCAGCAGCACCACCGGCGCCGCAGCCATCCCGGACCACGCCGGGCTCCCTACCAGCGCACCCCGGACACCACCGTCCGGCGTTCCCGACCACACCCGGGGCAGCTGCGACACCGCACCCATCAGCGACAGACCGACCGGCGGCGCCGCGGCCAGCACCGCGCCGACGGTCACCGCCGACGAAGCCCACACCAGCCCCTGCCCGACCGGGCGCGGCAGCGGAGCGCGCACCGCCATCAACAGCACCACACCGCACAGCAGATACATCGGCACCGACCATCCCCAGGCCACCCCGGCGCGCAGCACACCACCCACCGCGGCCACCCCGCACAGCCCGGCCACCACGCCGCCGGCCACCGCAAGTCCCGCCGGCGCACGCCACGCCCCGGACACCGCGATCACCGCACCCACGAGCATCAGCAGACCCGGCGCCGCCGCGGCCGACACCGCATCGGCGGACACCGACTGCGCCAGAGCCACCAACAGCCCCAGCAGGCCTGTCGCCCAGCAGCAGACGCAGGACGTCACCCGTAGCGCAACACCCTTGCCCCACACCGCGATCGCACAGTCCAGCGCCGCCGTCACCAGCAACGCCCAACCGAACAGCGTGGCTCCCGCGCTCGCCGCCCACGCCCAGAGCAGCAGCGGCAGCTGCGCGCTCACCACCGCCAGGGGCAGCGGCAGCCGCAGCCGGTCGAGCAGCAGCCCGTACGCGCCCCAGAGCACGGCAAGCACCGCCGCGGCGACTGCGGCGAAACCTCGTCCGTCGGCGTCCGGCACCGCCACCCGGTGCAGCGCATACGCGTCCAGCACCATCAGTACCGATGCCAGGGCGGCGAGCGACTCGGCTGTCGCGGGCAGCCCACGACGCAGCAGCACGGCAGGAGCGGAGAGCGCCGCGACCGTCACCACCCCGAGCACCGCCGAGCGGCCACCTATGCCCATGTGACCCCAGCTGACCAGAGTGAACGCGATCGCCGCGATCGTCAGCAGCAGACCGCCCAGGGTGAGCAGCACATTCTGCGCACTGCGCGGCCCGACAGGTGCGCCAGGAGGCCCGGACGGAGCTGCGAACGGCGGTGCGGCAGGGCGTGCGACTGGCGGCGTCAGCACACTCAGCAGCCAGGCACGACGAATCAGCAACTGTGACCGGCGGGCATCCAGCCGGGCCAGCTCGCGATCGAGGAGCGCCAATTCCTCGGCAGGCGGCGGCACATGTTCCATGAACGGGAGTGTGGTGCGAGCCACAGGTTCGGACATGCGCTCGGGTACTCAGTTCTCCGGCTGAGTACGCGCAGACTGGGACCATGGACTGGAGTCACTACCGATTTGTGAGTATCTGGGACCTGCCCGGCCCACCAGATGCCGTGTACGAGATCCTCGAACGCGCCGATGACTACCCGCGATGGTGGCCGCAGATCCGCGAGGTCACCTCGGCCGACGGCACCACCGGCACCACCCGCATCCGCTCCCTCCTTCCGTACGACCTCGTCATGACTGTCCGCGAACGCCGCCGCGACCCCCGGGCCAGGGTCCTCGAAGCGACCCTCAGTGGCGACCTCGACGGCTGGGCCCGGTGGACGGTCACCGCGCACGGCACCGGCAGCCGTGCCACCTACGAGCAGGAGGTCGAGGTGCACAGACGGCTGATGCGGCTCCTCGCGGTGCCCGGACGTGCCGTGTTCCGGGCCAACCACGCCCTGATGATGCGTGCCGGACGGCGGGGCCTCACGGCCCGGCTGGAAGGAGTTTGAACCCGACCCTCCGAGCCCTGTATGGTTCAACCCGTTCCCGGGCGATTAGCTCAGTGGGAGAGCGCTTCGTTCACACCGAAGAGGTCACTGGTTCGAACCCAGTATCGCCCACCCGGGAGAGGCCGGTCCGTCAGCAGAATCGACGGACCGGCTTCTGCGTGCCCGGAAACAGGGGCCGCGTCCCGACCGGTCACGCCGCAGCAGGAAGCTCCGGGCGCAGCGGCCACGCAGGATCCACCGCCTCCGCCGTGCCGTTCTTCGCGAACCACGCCTGCAGGCCGCGCGCCTGTGCCGCATGCCACACGGCCTGCAAGGTGTGCAGCTCCGGCGGCGTCAGCCGCTCCAGACGGGACGAGAACCGCCGTCCCACGGCCCGCACCAGCTCCAGCGATGCCGCCGCATCGGCCGCCGCGTCATGTGCACCGTCCAGCGCCACCCCGTACAGCTCGCAGAGATCGGTGAGGGTCCGCCGGCCCTTGCGGTAACGGTCCAGATGCTTGTCGAGCACGCGCGGATCCAGCACACACAGCGGTGCGTTCTGCAGATACCCGGCGAGCGACGACGCGCGATGACGCTTCAGCTCCCGGTCCAGCAGCGTCAGATCGAACGGCGCGTTCATCACGACGAGCGGACGGCCGGCCGCACACTGCTCGGCCAGCGCCCGGGCTATCTCCTCCATCACGGGCGCCGGCCAGCGGCCGTTGCGCTGAAGATGATCGTCGGTCAGACCATGGATCTCGGTCGCCCCGGCGGGCACCGGCACCCCCGGATTCACCAGCCAGCGAGTGACACGCACCCGCCCGCCTGTCGTGTCCTGGACGATAAGGGCGGCCGAAACGATCCGGTCCTCCTCGACGTCCACTCCCGTTGTCTCGGTGTCAAAAGCGGCCAGCGGCCCTTCGTACCAGTGAGTCATCCCCGAACTCCTCGTGCCCGAACGGCAGATGGCGTGATTCCCCTGCCCGGTTCGGTGATACCCGCACCCTTTGCCGGATACGCCGTTTGCGGGCAGCCCTGTGCGGTGACAACACAGGTGACGGGAAAGGAAGTTGTCCGTCAGTACCGCACCGAAGACACCCCTGCACCGAAGAACCGATCGGCACGGCCCGGAAGGCACACGCAGCCATGGCGCTCGCGCAGCCCGAACCGAGCGGGCTGCTGCCCCAGCGGATCGCACCGCTGCGCGGCACACTCGCCACCACCGCCTGCATGGAGACCCTCCAGGTGGGCTACTTGCACGCCGTCGCGGCCGCGGCGGGGTGCTCCCTGTCGCAGCCCTTCCCCGACAACGGCATCGACTGGCACGTCAGTCACGGCGCCCCCGGCCACACCGTGGACGACGAAGTGACCATAAAGGTGCAGCTCAAATGCACCTACCAGATCCCGCCGCACCCGCGCGGACCGACGTTCTCCTTCACGCTCGACAACGCACACCTCGCGAAGCTCGCCCGGACCCCCGTGTCGGTGCACAAGATCCTGGTCGTGATGATCGTGCCGCGCAGCCAGGACGACTGGCTGCGGGCCGGACACGACCGGCTCGACCTGCGGCACTGCTGCTACTGGACCAACCTGGCCGGCCATGCGGTGACAGGCCGGCACAGGACCACTGTGCGGATCCCGACCTCGCGCATATTCGACGACCGGGCGCTCTGCGAGGTCATGACCCGCGTAGGGGCGGGAGGGAGACCCTGATGCACCGGCCGATGGACGAGTCCGCCAACGAAGCGATCCCGTCAGCCACACGCCCGCACCCCGGCGAATCCGCAGGACCGTGGCCCATCGCTCCCGAGCTCGGGCACATCCCCGACCCCGCCCGTATCGACCCCGCGGTCCTCGCCGCCCTGCTCGACCGGCACGGCTGGCGGCGCCGAGGCGGGGCGGCGGGACGCTACAGCCGCTGGACCCCACCGGGACCGCCGGCCCCGCCCGGCGGCGGTACGAGCCTCCTCGTCCCCGACACCACCGCCTTCCCGGACAGTGAGGACCTCCTCGGCGAGGCGCTGACCGCGCTCGCCCGCAGCGCCGCACCCTCCGCCCGCGAAGTCCTGGTCTCCCTCGCCGTACCCAGCGACGAGATCCGCTGGTGGCGCGAGGTCCCCGAACCGGTCGCGGGAGCGGCCGGGGCCGCCAGCTGGACGGGGGCGGAGCAGCTGCACACCGCCGCCCGGCAGATCCTGCTCGCCGGGGCGCTCGCCGTACGGAGGCGCACCGTCTACCACGGCGCACGCCACCGCCGCAGGGCCCTGGCAGCCCTCGAAGGCATCCTCGTCGGGCCCGCGCCCGGCGGCCGTGATCTCACCGCGTTCGTCCCCGTCGAACCGGGCCGTGCACTCGCCGTACGGCTCTACCACGCCCTGCACGCCACCCGCGAGGCAGTGGACTACCAGCGGGCCACCGGTGGCTTCGAAGCCTTCAACACCGCGGTCGAGGCAGGGGGCAGCCGGGAACTCACCGAGGCCGTCATCGCGCTGGTCCGGGGCTCGGAACGGGCCGCGATCGCCCTGGAATGGGCGCCCGCGGCCGGGATCCCCGACGGCTGCCCGGCCCGTCCCGAGCCGGTGGAATTCTCCCCGGGCGACCTGCCCGCCCTGCGCGGGGCGGGTGTCCGCTACCTCCAGGACGAACCCGCCGTGACGGTACGGATCACTGGCGCCGTCGTACGGCTGCGCCGCTCGGGACCGCGTGGCGCCGGGATCGTACGGCTGCGGGTGCTGGCGGGCGTGGAGGTGCCGCACGTACGGCTGGAGCTGGACGAGGAGGCGTACCGGATCGCCGGCCACGCCCACCTGGTGGGGCTGCCGATCCGGGTGGAGGGCAGGCTGGAGAGCCGCGGTGGTTTCCGGCGGCTGACCCGGACCTCGCAGGTCGTGCCCGTGCAGGTGGACGAGGCGGAACGGGACCGGCTGATGAAATCGCTCCAGGAGAACGTCGACCATTTCGAGGAGGCGTGCACCGGCGAATAAGGCCGACCGGCACATGGGGGGAGAAGGAGCGGGGCCGGCAAGGAGGAGGATTGAGACATCGCGGAGCGTCGGTGATCGACGACAACGCGGCAGATGTGCGTGACCGGGCCCGCGATATCGCCCCCCATTTGCCCTTCGGCCCAACGGCGTAGGACACGGGCCGCGGGCAAGACGCGGCCCTTCGCGCTCAACCGTTTCGCAGAGGGGGCCCCCGGCTCGGTACGATTCGTATCGCACGTGCACCACGAATGCGTGCGTACCCCCTGAGTCAGGAGAGACCGGTGTCAGACGTCCGTGTGATCATCCAACGCGATTCCGAGCGGGAAGAGCGCGTGGTGACGACGGGCACTACGGCAGCCGAGCTCTTCCCGGGCGAGCGCACCGTTGTCGCCGCCCGGGTCGCCGGTGAGCTGAAGGACCTCGCATACGTCGTCGCCGACGGCGAGGTCGTCGAGCCCGTCGAGATCTCCTCCGAGGACGGCCTGAACATCCTCCGGCACTCCACCGCGCATGTCATGGCGCAGGCCGTGCAAGAGCTCTTCCCCAAGGCCAAGCTGGGCATCGGTCCCCCGGTCAAGGACGGTTTCTACTACGACTTCGACGTCGAGAAGCCGTTCACTCCCGAGGACCTCAAGGCCATCGAGAAGAAGATGCAGGAGATCCAGAAGCGGGGCCAGAAGTTCTCCCGCCGGGTCGTGACGGACGAGGCAGCCCGTGAGGAGCTGGCCGACGAGCCGTACAAGCTGGAGCTCATCGGCATCAAGGGCTCCGACTCCGTCGAGAACGCCGGCGACGGCGTGGATGTCGAGGTGGGCGGCGGCGAGCTGACCATCTACGACAACCTCGACCCGAAGACCGGCGATCTGTGCTGGAAGGACCTCTGCCGGGGTCCGCACCTGCCCACCACCCGGAACATCCCGGCGTTCAAGCTGATGCGGAACGCCGCGGCGTACTGGCGGGGCAGCGAGAAGAACCCCATGCTGCAGCGCATCTACGGCACCGCCTGGCCCACCAAGGACGAGCTCAAGGCGCACCTGGAGTTCCTGGAGGAGGCCGCCAAGCGCGACCACCGCAAGCTCGGCAACGAGCTGGACCTCTTCTCCTTCCCCGACGAGATCGGCCCCGGCCTCGCGGTCTTCCACCCCAAGGGCGGCATCATCCGCCGCGCCATGGAGGACTACTCGCGCCGGCGTCACGAGGAGGAGGGCTACGAGTTCGTCTACTCACCGCACGCCACCAAGGGCAAGCTCTTCGAGAAGTCCGGCCACCTGGACTGGTACGCCGACGGCATGTACCCGCCCATGCAGCTCGACGACGGGGTGGACTACTACCTCAAGCCGATGAACTGCCCGATGCACAACCTGATCTTCGACGCGCGTGGGCGTTCCTACCGTGAACTGCCGCTGCGGCTCTTCGAGTTCGGCACGGTGTACCGGTACGAGAAGTCCGGCGTCGTGCACGGCCTGACCCGCTCGCGCGGCTTCACGCAGGACGACGCGCACATCTACTGCACCAAGGAGCAGATGGCGCAGGAGCTCGACCGGACGCTCACCTTCGTCCTGAACCTGCTCCGCGACTACGGTCTGACCGACTTCTACCTGGAGCTCTCCACCAAGGACCCGGAGAAGTTCGTCGGCTCGGACGAGGTCTGGGAAGAGGCCACCGAGACGCTGCGACAGGTCGCCGAGAAGCAGGGGCTGCCCCTGGTCCCGGACCCGGGCGGCGCCGCCTTCTACGGCCCGAAGATCTCGGTGCAGTGCAAGGACGCGATCGGCCGCACCTGGCAGATGTCGACCGTGCAGCTCGACTTCAACCTGCCGGAGCGCTTCGACCTGGAGTACACGGGTCCCGACGGCACCAAGCAGCGCCCGGTCATGATCCACCGTGCCCTGTTCGGGTCCATCGAGCGCTTCTTCGCGGTGCTCCTCGAGCACTACGCGGGTGCGTTCCCGGTATGGCTGGCCCCTGTCCAGGCGGTCGGCATCCCGATCGGCGACGCGCACATCCCGTACCTCCAGGAGTTCGCGGCCAAGGCCCGGAAGAAGGGTCTGCGGGTCGAGGTGGACGCCTCGTCCGACCGGATGCAGAAGAAGATCCGGAACCAGCAGAAGGCCAAGGTGCCCTTCATGATCATCGCGGGCGACGAGGACATGGCCAACGGCGCCGTCTCCTTCCGCTACCGCGACGGATCGCAGGAGAACGGCGTCCCCGTCGAGGACGCCATCGCCAAGATCCAGAAGGCTGTCGAGGACCGCGTCCAGGTCTGACAGGCACCCAGTGAGAGGCCTCCGGAGAGCTACCTGCCCTCCGGGGGCCTCTTCTCGTCCTCCCGTGTGAACACCTGCAGCAGCCACGACGAGAACGAACCCGTCACTGCCCCCAGCAGCGCCAGCCCGCAGGCCATCAGGCCCGACGCCACGACCCGGCCGCCCGGTGTGACCGGCACCGTATCCCCGTACCCCACCGTGGTGAGCGTCTCGCACGCCCACCACACCGCGTCGCCGAAGGTGCGGATCGAAGCCCCCTTCGCCGTGTGTTCCTGGTGGTAGACGGCGAGCGAGGCGGAGAAGCCCAGAAGCAGAGCGGTCGCACTGGCATACGTGATCACGCGGGCGTACAGGCTCAGTCGTGGCTGTTCCCTGCGCTGCTGGACCGCTGTATAGACCCGGATCAGGCGCAGCGGACGCAGCAGGGGAAGCAGCAGTACCACCGTGTCCAGCCAGTGCACACGGATGAAGCGGTGGCCGAGGCCGCTGAGGCGGAGCCGTACGGCGTAGTCCGCGGCGAAGATCAACCAGGTGGTGCCGACCAGGGCGAGGGCGAGGCCGCGCCAGCGCTCGGCGTCGTGCGGGGCGAGGACGCGGACCGCGTAACCGAGCAGGAAGAGCAGTGAGGCGCCGAAGAGCGGCACTTCTGTGCGCTGCTCCCAGCGCCTGAAACGAAGGGGGGTGGAGTCCGCGGGCTGGTCGCTCATCGCCTCAGCATTGCCGTGCGCCGACGAGTGCGGCCCCGGCGACACGCTCGCCGGGAGTGAAGCAATATGCTGAACGCCATGACGAGTGAGCCGGAGCAGCAGATCGGAGTGGGGACGCCCGATGCGTTCCAGCGCCTGTGGACGCCCCACCGGATGGCGTATATCCAGGGCGAGAACAAGCCGACCGGTCCGGAGGCCGGCGACGGCTGTCCGTTCTGTGCGATCCCGTCGAAATCGGACGAGGACGGGCTTGTCGTCGCGCGCGGCGACAAGGTGTACGCCGTTTTGAATCTGTATCCGTACAACGGCGGACATCTGATGGTGGTGCCGTACCGGCATGTAGCCGACTACACGGAGCTGGACGCTCCGGAGACCATGGAACTGGCCGACTTCACCAAGCGGGCGATGGTGGCTCTGCGGGCGGCGTCGGGGGCGCACGGGTTCAATATCGGTATGAACCAGGGCTCGGTGGCGGGGGCCGGTATCGCGGCCCATCTGCATCAGCATCTGGTGCCGCGCTGGGGTGGTGACACCAACTTCATGCCTGTGGTCGGGCATACGAAGGTGCTGCCGCAGTTGCTCGCTGATACGCGCAAGATGCTGGCCGACGCCTGGCCGGCGGCCTGATCCGAGCTGTTGCTTCTGCGTGGGCGCCCCGGTTTCTGCTTTTTGCCGGGGCGCCCTGCGCCTGTCTACGCGTCGTAGAGGTCGGCCTTGCGCGGGGTCGGGTCCTGTACCGCTCCGCTCAGTATCATCGAGCGGTTGTCGAAGCGTTCGGTGTCGACGCCGTTCTCCTCCAGGACGCGCAGGGCGGCGCTGTGCACGGCGCGCAGGACGGGGGTGGCGGCGCGCATCGCGTCGTCGGCCATGAAGCGGTGGCGCCATGGCTTCTCGGCCCAGGCGTGGCGCAGGCCGAACGGCTCGGGCAGGGCGATCTTGCCGCCCAGGTAGTCGAGGAGCGGCGGGTACCAGGTGAAGGGGGCGCGCAGGGCGAGGCGGACGACTTCGCGGGGTTCGACCAGGGCGAGGGTGATGTCGCGGGTCTCCCAGAAGCGGACGGTCTTGTTGACCGTCTTGGTCTTGGCCGCCGGCTTGCTGGTGAAGAGCGAGTGGACCGGGCCGAGTGCGTGTCCGGTGACTTCGATGCGCAGGGTTTGGTAGAGCACCGTGACCGTGATCATCATGGTGATGACCAACTGGCCGTCCCAGAGGGTGAACTGGACGCCCAGATAGTGCCGGTCGCCGCCGCCGAACTGCTGGTGGTTGCAGATCCGCTGTATTTCGTGCGGCTTGACCTGGAAGGTGGCGACGTCCTCGCCGTCGGGCCGGGAGACCGAGTCGGCGTTCTCACCGACGGGTGACACGATCCAGTGGGTGACCGACGGGGTGGGGAATCCTCCGGTGTTCAGCGGGCCACGCTCCAGCACCTTGAGCTGGTCGTGGATGACCCGTATCAGGTCCCAGCTGCGGAACTGGTGGAATTCCTTGCCGGGTTCCTTGGAGACGAGTTCTTCGGCGAGCTGCCAGCTGCCCCAGCGGGTTCCCATGCCGAGGATTCCCTTGGGGCCCGCGTAGAAGACCGAGTTGGACTGCTGCTCGGCGGAGAGTTTCTCCAAGCCCTGGCGGAGTGCCTCGCGGGAGGTCTCGTTGGGGTTCTTGGGTACGGCCTCGGGGATCTTGGCGACGACGCCGCCGCCGGAGAGCAGCCCTTCCCAGCGAGCGCGCATGTCCTTGGCGGAGGATTCGGCGATCCGTTTGGCGATGAGCCAGCCGATGACGGGGGCGACGATCATCGCCCGTACGTAGAGTGCGAGGAACCCGGTGAGCGGCAGCTTGACCAGGAAGAACAGGGCCACGATGCCGATGACCGGGAGCAGGGCGTTGCCAAGGGTGGCGAGGGCCTTGTCCTTGGTGTTGCCGAGTGAGTCGCGCAGTCGGAAGGCGATGACCCACAGGAGCATTCCGGGCAGGAAGAGAAAGCCGAACAGGGCGGTGACCGCGGTCAGTTTGGTGTCGCGCGCCCTGCGGAGGCGGGTCGCGGACAGGCAGTGCTCGACGACGGTCTGCGCGTCGATTCCGAAGGACTGGATGAGGGCCTTGCGGGCGCCGCCCAGCATGCGTTCCTGGACGGCGCGGGAGAATGCCTCACCGAGGTTGGGCTTGAAGTAGTCGGACTTGAGGAGTTTGGAACGGCCCTCCTTCACTTCGGACTTGTGCCACTCGCTGTTGGCATCAAGGATCGTCTCCACCGGGCTGTCGCGGTACGCGGCGGAGGCGAGGGCGTTCGTCGCCACCGCCTGTCCGCCCGAGCCCTGGAGCGGGATCTGCGCTCCGGGAGAGAAATCGAATCCGTCGTTGGCCACTGTCGCCCCCACTCGCCGCCAAGGAACTGCTCCTGCGGCTGTTTCCCAACTGCCCTGCCCGGCACACCTTCTGAGCTGGGACCACAGCGTATCGTCCGGATCAATTCGCCGCCCGCCCCTGTGGACAAGGGCGGGCAGCACAGTCGATTACGCGTCATTCGGGTTGTTTTCCTGCTGTTCACGGATGCGTTCCGCGAGCTGTGAGGGCATGGCTTCGTGCCGGGCGTACGCCCGGTCGAAGCGGCCGGCGCCGTGGGACAGTGAGCGCAGGTCGATCGCGTACCGGCCGATCTCGAGTTCCGGGACCTCGGCCCGTACGAGGGTGCGTCCGGGGCCGGACTGCTCGGTGCCGATCACCCTGCCGCGCCGCCCGGACAGATCGCTCATCACCGGCCCGACATAGTCGTCCGGGACCAGGACCTGGATCTCGGCAACGGGTTCGAGGAGCTGGATACGGGTGTCCGCGGCGGCTTCGCGCAGGGCCAGTGCGCCCGCGGTCTGGAACGCGGCGTCGGAGGAGTCCACCGAGTGGGACTTCCCGTCCCGCAGGGTGATGCGTACGTCGACGAGCGGATGTCCGGCCGCGACTCCTCGGGAGGCCTGGGCGCGCACGCCTTTCTCGACGGACGGGATGAACTGGCGCGGCACCGCCCCGCCGACCACCTTGTCGACGAATTCGATACCCGAACCCGGTGGCAGCGGCTCCACGTCGATCTCGCAGATGGCGTACTGGCCATGGCCGCCGGACTGTTTCACATGCCGGCCGCGGCCGGTCGACGGGCCGGCGAAGGTCTCGCGCAGCGACACCTTGTGCGGTACGGCGTCGACCTGGACGCCGTACCGGCTGCGCAGCCGGTCCAGCGCCACATCCTGATGGGCCTCGCCGAGACACCACAGGACCACCTGGTGGGTGTCCTGGTTCTGTTCGAGGCGCATGGTCGGGTCCTCGGCGACCAGTCGGGAAAGCCCCTGGGAGAGCTTGTCCTCGTCCGCCTTGCTGTGTGCCTCGATGGCGAGCGGCAGCAGTGGGTCCGGCGTGATCCAGGGGTCCATCAGCAGCGGCTGGTCATTGGCGGAGAGGGTGTCCCCGGTCTCGGCGCTGCCCAGCTTGGCGACGCAGGCCAGATCTCCGGCGATGCATGCGGTGAGGGGGCGCTGTTGTTTGCCGAACGGGGAGGAGAGTGCGCCGACATGTACCTCCGCCTCGTGGAAGGGGCGTGTCTCGTGGCAGGGGTCGGTGAGGCCGTGGCCGAAGACGTGAATGGTTTCGTCGGGGCGGAGCGTGCCGGAGAAGACGCGTACGAGCGAGACCCGGCCGACGTACGGGTCGGAGGCCGTCTTGACGACCTCGGCGACGAGTGGGCCCTGCGGGTCGCAGGTCAGGATCGGTCGCGGGGCCCCATGGAGGGGGGTGACTTCGGGGAGCGGGCGCTCCAGCGGGGTGGGGAAGCCGCCGGTGATCAGGTCCAGGAGTTCGACGGTGCCGATGCCCTGGCGGGCGCCTTCGGCGGCGGGGGCCGCAGTGAGGACGGGGTGGAAGGCGCTCCGGGCGACAGCGCGCTCCAGGTCGTCGATGAGTGTCTTGATGCCGATCTCGCCGCCGCCGAGATAGCGGTCCATCAGGGTCTCGTCCTCGCTCTCGGCGATGATCCCCTCGATCAGCCGGTTTCGGGCGTCCTGGAGCGTGGTCCGCTGGGCGTCGGCGGGCGGGCTCTCCCGCCGCTCGCCCGAGGAGTAGTCGAAGATCCGCTGGGTGAGGAGTCCGGTGAGCCCGGTGAGCGGAGCGTGCCCGTCCGGGTTCTCGGGTCCGTGCACGGGCAGGTAGAGCGGAAGTACGGCGTCGGGATCGTCGCCGCCGAAGATTTCGCCGCAGATCCGGGTCATCCCGTCGAACGAGGTGCGCGCCGTGTCGAGGTGCGTGACGACGATGGCGCGCGGCATGTCGACGGCGGCGCACTCCTCCCACACGGCGCGGGTGGCGCCTGCCACGGCGTCGGCCTCCTGGGCCGCGGACACAATGAACAGGGCCGCGTCCGCTGCCCGCAGACCGGCCCTGAGTTCCCCGACGAAATCGGCGTATCCAGGGGTGTCCAGCAAATTGATCTTGTACCCGCCCCATTCGACGGGGACGAGCGAGAGCTGCACGGAGCGTTGCTGGCGGTGTTCGATCTCGTCGTAGTCGGAGACCGTGGCGCCGTCCTCGACCCGGCCGGCCCGGTTGACCGCGCCCGCGGTCTGTGCGAGGGCCTCGACGAGGGTGGTCTTGCCGGAGCCGCTGTGGCCGACCAGCACCACATTCCGTACGGATGAGGGCCGGTCGGCCGTTGCTGCCCTGCCGGCGGCCCCGGTGTGTGCGCGTGCCTTGTCGCCCATGATGTGTGCCTCCCAGGTAGTGGCGCGGAGCGGGAAGAAAAGCCGGCGCGGTGTGGGGAGATGGGTGCACGGGCACGGGAGCCGCCGCGGCGGCTACGGCGACGCCCGCGGTAATTCGAGCTTTCCACTCAGGTCAGGTTGCGTCCATACGTCGTGCACCGCTGCGCGATGCCGGGTGCCCGGACGGTGGAGTCCGGCAGGCGTGACTACGATGGGCCAGCCGGTGGCCGTAGGGGCCGCTCGGCCCACCGACCCTCGGGAAGGCCATGCTGAACAAGTACGCGCGTGCATTTTTTACGCGTGTCCTCACACCGTTCGCCGCACTGTTGCTCCGTCTCGGCGTGAGCCCTGACGCGGTCACTCTGATCGGTACGGCCGGGGTGATGGCAGGTGCACTGGTCTTCTTTCCGATGGGGGAATTCTTCTGGGGCACGATCGTCATCACGATCTTCGTCTTCTCCGACCTCATCGACGGCAATATGGCCCGGCAGGCCGGTATCTCCAGCCGCTGGGGCGCGTTCCTGGACTCGACCCTGGACCGGGTCGCCGACGGGGCGATCTTCGGCGGGTTCGCGCTCTGGTACGCGGGCAACGGCGACGACAACGTGATGTGCGCGGTCGCGATCTTCTGCCTGGCGAGTGGCCAGGTGGTCTCGTACACGAAGGCGCGAGGCGAGTCGATCGGGCTGCCGGTCGCGGTCAACGGTCTTGTCGAGCGCGCCGAGCGGCTGGTCATCTCGCTGGTCGCGGCCGGATTCGCCGGTCTCCACAAATTCGGTGTCCCCGGGGTCCAGATCCTGCTGCCGATCGCGCTGTGGATCGTCGCCGTGGGCAGCCTGGTGACGCTCGTGCAGCGGGTCGTGACCGTGCGCCGCGAGTCTGCCGAGGCCGATGCTGCGGACCGGGGGAGCGAGGGCGCACAGTGAGCGGCGCACCGGGTGACACGCAGTCCGGCCTGCGGGACCGGCTGACCGACGGGCTGTACGGGCTCGGCTGGACCGCAGTCAAGAAGCTCCCCGAACCGGTCGCCCGGGCCCTCTTCCGCACCATCGCCGACCAGGTGTGGAAGCGGCGGGGCAAGAGTGTGCTGCGGCTGGAGTCGAATCTGGCGCGGGTCGTGCCCGGGGCGTCCCCGGCCCGGCTCGCCGCGCTCTCCAGGGCCGGGATGCGCTCGTACATGCGCTACTGGATGGAGTCGTTCCGGCTGCCCACCTGGAGTCCGGCGCGAATCAAGGCGTCCATAGACGTCACGGACGCGCACCTGCTGACCGACGGGCTGGACACCGGCCGCGGTGTCATCCTCGCCCTGCCGCACCTGGGGAACTGGGACCTGGCCGGAGCCTGGGTCACCACCGATCTCGAGGTGCCCTTCACCACGGTCGCCGAGCGGCTCAAGCCCGAGACGCTGTACGACCGGTTCGTGGCCTACCGCGAGGGGCTCGGCATGGAGGTCCTGCCGCACAGCGGCGGCGCCGCCTTCGGCACCCTGGCGCGGCGGCTGCGCGCGGGAGGTCTGGTCTGTCTCGTCGCCGACCGTGATCTGTCGGCGACCGGCGTCGAGGTGCAATTCTTCGGGGATACCGCACGCATGCCCGCCGGGCCGGCGCTGCTGGCTCAGCAGACCGGGGCGCTGTTGCTGCCGGTGACGCTCTCGTACGACGACACGCCTGTGATGAAGGCGCGTGTCCATGCGCCGGTCGAGGTGCCCGAGTCAGGCAGCCGTACGGAGAAGACGTCCTCGATGACACAGGCCCTGGCCGATGCCTTCGCCGTCGGAATCGCCGAGCATCCGGAGGACTGGCACATGCTGCAACGTCTCTGGCTGGCCGATCTGGAGAGCCGGGAGGACCGACCATGAAGATCGGCATCGTCTGTCCGTACTCCTGGGACGTACCGGGCGGTGTGCAGTTCCACATCCGGGACCTGGCCGAACACCTGATCCGTCTGGGACATCAGGTGTCGGTGCTGGCACCCGCCGACGACGAGACACCGCTGCCGCCGTACGTGGTCTCGGCGGGCCGGGCCGTGCCCGTCCCGTACAACGGCTCCGTGGCCCGGCTGAACTTCGGCTTCCTCTCGGCCGCCCGGGTGCGCCGCTGGCTGCACGACGGCACTTTCGACGTGATCCACATCCATGAGCCGACCTCGCCGTCGCTGGGGCTGCTCGCCTGCTGGGCGGCACAGGGGCCGATCGTCGCCACGTTCCACACCTCCAACCCGCGTTCCCGGGCCATGATCGCCGCGTACCCGATCCTGCAGCCCGCGCTGGAGAAGATCAGCGCGCGCATCGCGGTGAGCGAGTACGCACGCCGGACCCTGGTCGAGCACCTGGGCGGCGACGCGGTCGTCATCCCGAACGGGGTCGATGTCGGATTCTTCGCCGGGGCCGAGCCCAAGGCCGAGTGGCAATCGGAGGGGGCGCGAAGCTCGGTCGAGGGCGGTGATGGGAGACGAGAGGGCGGCACGATCGGCTTCATCGGGCGTATCGACGAGCCACGCAAGGGCCTGCCCGTACTGATGAGGGCGCTGCCCTCGATCCTCGCCGCGCGTCCGGACACCAGGCTGCTGGTGGCGGGCCGCGGTGACGAGGAGGAGGCCGTCGCCTCACTGCCCGAACGGATGCGCGGGCGCGTCGAATTCCTCGGCATGGTGAGCGACGAGGACAAGGCGCGGCTGCTGCGCAGCGTCGATGTGTACGTCGCGCCCAATACGGGCGGCGAGAGCTTCGGGATCATCCTGGTCGAGGCGATGTCGGCAGGGGCGCCGGTGCTGGCCAGCGATCTGGACGCGTTCGCCCAGGTCCTGGATCTGGGCGCGGCGGGCGAACTCTTCGCCAACGAGGACGCGGACGCGCTGGCGTCGGCGGCGGTCCGGCTGCTCGGCGACCCGGAGCGGCGTACGGAGCTGCGCGAGCGGGGAACCGCGCACGTGCGGCGCTTCGACTGGTCGACGGTCGGGGCGGACATTCTCGCGGTGTACGAGACGGTGACGGACGGCGCGGCGTCGGTGGCGGCCGACGAACGCACGGGCCTGCGCGCACGCTTCGGACTGGCGCGGGATTAGCTTCAAGCCAGGGCGTGTGTCGAAAGTCCCGTCTGGCCGGGCTACTGGACCGACCGGCACATGGGGGAGTGGGAGAAGGAGCGGAGCCGGGTGCGCGCAGCCCCGCGACGCCGCCTCCCATGTGCAGGCCGGTCTCAGACGGGGCGCCGGTTCAAACCCGTCCGGCGATTGAGGACCGGCGTCCGGGGCAGTGCCCCGACGGCAACCGGGCCCGCCCGCATCCGCCCCGTCCCCGGGGCCGGACGGCCACGCCGCCTGCGCCCCGACGGTAGCCTTGCCGCCCGTGATCGAAACCCTCATCTGGATCGCCGTCGCGATCGTCGCGATCGGTATGTACCTCAGCTGGACCGCAGGGCGGCTGGACCGGCTGCATACCCGCATCGACGCCGCCCGCGCCGCCCTCGACGCGCAGCTCCTGCGCCGCGCCTCGGTCACCCAGGAACTGGCGACATCGGGTGTCCTCGACCCGGCCGCGTCCATCGTGCTGTACGAGGCCGCGCACGCCGCCCGCCAGGCGGAGGAGGAGAACCGCGAGGTCGCGGAGAGCGAGCTGAGCACCGCGCTGCGCGCGGTGTTCGGTGAGACGGCGCAGGTGGAGTCCGTGAAGGAGATCCCCGGCGGCGAGGAGGCGGCGTTCGAACTCGCCGCGGCCGTGCGCCGTGTCCCGATGGCCCGGCGGTTCCACAACGACGCGGTGCGCGCGGCGCGTGCGCTGCGCCGGCACCGTACGGTGCGGTGGTTCCGGCTGGCCGGGCACGCCCCGTTCCCGCTCGCCTTCGAGATGGACGACGAACCGCCTGTCGCCCTGGCGGACCGCCCCGTCAGCTGACCCGGCGGCCACGCTCGTACGTGACCGGGCTCACAACCCGTGCCGTACGCGTGCAAAACGATCCACCGGCCTTTCATTGGCCCTTGCTGTGGACTGGTCCCGGAGAGTTTGCTCAGCACTGCACCAACCAGCTCTTTCAGCAACTTTTTCTCCGAGTGAGGTCGATCCGTGTCCACGCTTCCCAGCACCCCGCAGTCCGCCGACTCCCCGGCCACCGGTACCGCCCGCGTCAAGCGAGGCATGGCCGAGCAGCTCAAGGGCGGCGTGATCATGGACGTCGTCAATGCCGAGCAGGCGAAGATCGCCGAGGACGCGGGCGCCGTGGCCGTCATGGCCCTGGAGCGGGTGCCGGCCGACATCCGCAAGGACGGCGGCGTGGCCCGGATGTCGGACCCGAACATGATCGAGGAGATCATCGAGGCCGTCTCCATCCCGGTGATGGCGAAGTCCCGCATCGGACACTTCGTCGAGGCCCAGGTCCTGCAGTCCCTCGGTGTCGACTACATCGACGAGTCCGAGGTCCTCACCCCGGCCGACGAGGTCAACCACAGCGACAAGTTCGCCTTCACCACCCCGTTCGTCTGTGGCGCGACCAACCTGGGCGAGGCCCTGCGCCGTATCGCCGAGGGCGCGGCCATGATCCGTTCGAAGGGCGAGGCCGGCACCGGAAACGTCGTCGAGGCGGTCCGTCACCTGCGTCAGATCAAGAACGAGATCGCCCGGCTGCGCGGCTACGACAACAACGAGCTGTACGCCGCCGCCAAGGAGCTCCGCGCCCCGTACGAGCTGGTCAAGGAGGTTGCCGAGCTCGGCAAGCTGCCCGTCGTGCTGTTCTCCGCCGGCGGCGTCGCCACCCCCGCCGACGCCGCGCTGATGCGTCAGCTCGGCGCCGAGGGCGTCTTCGTGGGCTCCGGCATCTTCAAGTCCGGCGACCCGGCCAAGCGCGCAGCCGCGATCGTGAAGGCCACCACCTTCTACGACGACCCGAAGATCATCGCGGATGCCTCCCGGAACCTGGGCGAGGCCATGGTCGGCATCAACTGCGACACCCTGCCCGAGGCCGAGCGCTACGCCAACCGTGGCTGGTAATCACTGATGAGAGACACCCCTGTGATCGGAGTCCTGGCTCTCCAGGGCGACGTACGGGAACACCTGATCGCCCTGGCCTCGGCGGATGCCCTGGCCAGGCCGGTCCGGCGTCCCGAGGAACTCGCCGAGGTCGACGGCCTGGTCATTCCCGGTGGAGAATCCACCACGATGTCCAAGCTGGCTTCCCTGTTCGGCATGCTGGAACCGCTGCGCGAGCGAGTACGGGACGGGATGCCGGTCTACGGCACCTGCGCCGGAATGATCCTGCTCGCCGACAAGATCCTCGACCCGCGCTCGGGCCAGGAGACGGTCGGCGGCATCGACATGATCGTGCGCCGTAACGCCTTCGGGCGGCAGAACGAGTCCTTCGAGGCGGCCGTCGAGGTCGCAGGTATCGAGGGCGGCCCGGTCGAGGGCGTGTTCATCCGCGCCCCCTGGGTGGAATCGGTCGGTGCACAGGCCAAGGTGGTGGCGGAGCACGGTGGTCACATTGTCGCCGTACGTCAGGGCAACGCCCTGGCGACGTCATTCCACCCGGAACTGACCGGGGACCATCGCGTTCACGCGTTGTTCGTTGACATGGTGCGCGCAGTCGGCTGACTCGATCCCGGTAGGATCTCTCGGGTTCGGATCGATTTGGGTGACGCGAAGGAGAAGGCAGATGTCCGGCCACTCTAAATGGGCTACGACGAAGCACAAGAAGGCCGTGATTGATGCCAAGCGCGGCAAGCTCTTCGCGAAGCTGATCAAGAACATCGAGGTCGCAGCCCGCACCGGCGGTGTGGACCCCGAGGGAAACCCGACCCTTGTGGACGCGATCCAGAAGGCGAAGAAGAGCTCCGTACCGAACAAGAACATCGACTCCGCGGTCAAGCGCGGTGGCGGTCTCGAAGCGGGCGGCGTCGACTATCAGACGATCATGTACGAGGGTTACGGCCCGAACGGTGTCGCGGTGCTCATCGAGTGCCTCACCGACAACCGCAACCGTGCCGCATCCGACGTGCGTGTCGCGATGACCCGCAACGGCGGTTCGATGGCCGACCCGGGTTCGGTCTCGTATCTCTTCAACCGCAAGGGTGTCGTCATCCTGCCCAAGGGTGAGCTGACCGAGGACGACGTCCTGGGTGCCGTGCTCGACGCGGGCGCCGAGGAGGTCAACGACCTCGGTGACACGTACGAGGTCGTCAGCGAGGCCACCGACATGGTCGCGGTCCGTACCGCGCTCCAGCAGGCCGGCATCGACTACGACTCCGCCGAGGCCAACTTCCTGCCCACCATGCAGGTCGAGCTGGACGAGGAGGGTGCGCGCAAGATCTTCAAGCTGATCGACGCCCTGGAGGACAGCGACGACGTGCAGAACGTCTTCGCCAACTTCGATGTCTCGGACGAGGTCATGGAGAAGGTCGACGCCTGAGCCGCGCTCAGCACAGCCTTCACGGACGGGCCGACGGGGACACAGGCTGTCGGTCGCAGACCCGGTGCCACGTGCTACGTCGGGTCGGTCAAGGCGAACATCGGGCACACCGAAGCGGCAGCGGGCATCGCCGGACTGA
>NZ_JBEOVN010000142.1:0-20353 GCF_040295565.1 Streptomyces sp. NPDC002785
CGTGCCGGGGTGCCCCGGCACGTGGCCGTATCGGCCGGCCAGGGCTCAATGCCCCGGCCGCCGGGTCAGTGCCACTCCCGGTACACGTTTCCGTAGTACCGGATGAGCTCCTCCTGGTCCTCCGGCTCGGAGAACATGATCGCCGTCATCAGGTCGGCAGGCGGGGTGTACGTGTCGCTCAGCCGGTCCGCGAGCTCGGCGAACGGGCCACGCAGGAACGACTCCATCATGTGCGGCCACTCAAGAGGCAGCCGCCATGGGAACTCGTACCCCGTCGCCATCGTGTGCCGGACCACGTCCTCC
This sequence comes from Streptomyces sp. NPDC002785, assembly GCF_040295565.1. Lineage (NCBI taxonomy): Bacteria > Bacillati > Actinomycetota > Actinomycetes > Kitasatosporales > Streptomycetaceae > Streptomyces > Streptomyces sp. NPDC002785. Next base: position 304 of record NZ_JBEOVN010000142.1, read on the forward strand.
AGTACCTCCTTGCGGCTCCACGCGGAGATCAGGTCCCGCTCCGGCGCGAACTCCGCGAGGTTCGGGAGCCCCGGCCCGCCCGACATGAGCGACACTATGTGCCGGGCGATGAGCGGTGAGAGGTGCAGACCATCGCGGTACGTCCCGGAGAGCATCCACAGGCCCTCCACCGAGGTGCCGCCGATGAGCGGGAACCCGTCGATCGAGGCAGGCCGACTGCCGACCTGGACCTTGCGGACCTCCGAGCCGTTGAGGCCCCGGTGCAACTGGTGGATAGCACAGTTGAAGAGGAAGACCACCTCCTCGATGCTGGCCCCGCCCCGGGGCTCCAGGCAGACCGCATTGGTCGCGCCGATGTACACCGACCCACCCGACCGGGGCACCAGGTGCAGCCCGCAGGCAAACGCCCGGTTGGAGGTGCGCAGGACGGTGGGCGGCCCCGAACCGTCCCAGGTGTCGATGAGCGCGGAGACCCCGACGCCGTCGTAGACCCGCGGAATCCGGTGCTCCAGGCCCGGGACAGTGGAGATCAGGCGCTGGCTGCGGGCACCCGCGGCCACCAGTACCTGGCCCGCCGGCAAGAAGTCGCCCGCGTCGGTGACGACGCCTTCGGCACGTCCGTCGCGGGTCCTGATCTCCGTGGCGTCCGCAGCGATCATCACGCCACCGGCTTGCCGGAAGGAGCGCTCCAGCGACCTCAGGAGCACGCCGGAGTCGACCGAACCCTCGCCCTCGATGTGCAGCGCCCGCAGCGGGCGGGAGTTGGGGTCCGGATCGATCCAGTCGACAGAGGAGACCTCGATCTCCTCGTGGGGCGCGTTCGCCTCCTTCAGTGCCGCCAGCACAGCGGCGAAGTTCGCGTCGTCCAAGGCCGTGTGACCCACGGTGTTGAGCAGGACCACCGTGTCGTCCGACGTACGGATACGCTCGGATCCATCACCGTCGGCCTCCAGGCCAGCGATCCACTCCGGCCACAGCCGCTGCGCCTGGACGGCCAGCGAGTGCTTCTTCCTGCCGTGCTCCGAGGCCAGCAGATGGGCCGTCACCTCGCCGAAGGCACCGAGCATGGCACCGGCCGCGGGCGTTGCGCCGTACGGCCGCGCCGGCTTGCCGAGGATCGCCACCCGGACGTCAGGGTGAGCGCGGGCGTACTGCACGCCGACGGTCAACCCGAGAACGCCGTTTCCGACGACGATGACGTCCAACTTGCCTGCCGCGTCGACTGTCTCCGACATCTTTGCCTTCCCGTTGGGACGAACCGTGACTGGGGCGGCGCCCTTCCCTATACCGCGGTCACGGGGAACAGGACATACGGTCTCGGACACAAGGGAAGCGGTGCGGTGGTGGCGCCACGGACCAGCGAACCCCAGTGGGCCAAGCCCCGGCAAGGAAGTTCCCGGAATGACGCGTTGACATTTCACCCGGCGGAAAGTGAGAGGAAAGGGGACAGGGAAAGGGAAGGTGAAAGGGAGCCAACCTGCGGAATACAAAGGCCCGCCCGGCCCCGGGGGCCGGCCGCCGATGACGATGGCACGGGCGGGGCGGTGAGCGCGCGGGGCCGCAGCCAGGATTCTGGACGAGGCAGAGACGCAACTCGGTGACGGGGCGCATCCGCATCACCGATCGGTCGTCCCTGCGAGATCTCAGGCGCGGTCCGATGACGGTGGCGGGTTTCCGGGCGAGGCGGACCCTCGGCGCGGTGCTCAGGAGGACAGCCGCAGTCGGGGTCGATCGACTGCGCGGCCTCTACCGGAACGCTTAGCCTTGATCCACCGATGTGATGCCTGGGAGATGTGCGGCGGGACGTAAGAGATACCTCGTGACCTGTGATGATGGGCTTGTCGAAGGCTTCTTCACGCACGATCGGCGAGGCATCTCGTGGGTGAAAACAGCCCATGCCGCGTCGGCGGCCTCTGTCTGGCTGTCTGGTTCGACGGAGCGAATCTGATCGTGGACGCGGGTCTGGTGCCGCTGATCCGGCTGGCGGGTTGGACCCGACCACCGTGGTGCACCAGATCGGTACGGTGAGGAAATGACCTCACCTGACAGTAGATCAGCCGAACGTAAACCGGCGAAGGTAATCACCTATCGCGTGGTGAAGAGCGAGAGGGACAAGTCCGCCGTCATCAAGGGCGAGTTCAGTTCGGATACCGTCTTCGAAGTGGTCGGCTCCAACGACGGGTTCACCATTCGGCCCGCCCGGCTGGACCCGCCGGTCCACAAGGTCTTCCCCGACGACGAGCCCGAGCCCGATGAGACGTCGGAGGGCGAGCGCCGGTTTGTTGCGCTGGATGGCGAACTCGTGTGTGGCTATGTCGACACGGAGTATGAGCCCTGGAACCGGCGGCTGATCATTGCCGATATCGAGGTGGCCGGGCCGTACCAAGGCCGGGGAATCGGGCGCACGCTGATGAACCACGCCATCGACTGGGCCCGGGAATGCGGTGCCGGGCACGTCTGGCTCGAAGTGACGAACATCAACGCTCCGGCCATCCGTGCCTACCAGCGGATGGGGTTCACCTTCTGCGGCCTGGACACTTCTCTCTACAGCGGTACCGAGTCCGAGGGGGAGACGGCGCTGTACATGAGCCGCTTCCTCGACTGATCCGCTGGTCGATAGCCGGTCGAGTGTTTGGACATGGAGACGCGGATGCCCTCTGAGCTGGGACGATGGGACTTCCTACGGTTCCACATCCACAGAGCAAGAGAACACCCGCGAGATGCAATCTTCCCATGCCTCTACGGCGATTTCCGTCGCGTTCGATGATGCGAACCTGATCGCGTATGCCGGGCTGGTCCCGGTGATGCGACTGGCCGAGCGGTGCGGGCTTGCCCGTCTGACGGCGGAGAAGGTGAAGCTGACCGGTGCGAAGAACAGTGCGGGTGCCGCGGCGGACGCCAAGGTCACCAGCATCGTGGCCGGGATGGCCGCGGGTGCGGACAGCATCGACGGCCTGGATGTCCTGCGTCATGGTGCGATGCCGGCCCTGTTCGGCGGCGTGCGGGCCCCGTCCACGCTGGGCACGTTCCTGCGCACGTTCACCCACGGTCACGCGCTCCAACTCCACGCCGTGCACCGCCAGTTCCTGGCCGCGCTGGCCGCTCAGACTCCGCTGCTGCCCGGCTCCGGCCAGAAGGCATTCATCGACGTCGACTCGACCCACAAACGCGTCTACGGCCGGACCAAACAGGGCGCCGAGTACGGCCGGTTCAAGGGCATCCGCACCCTGCACCCCCTGCTCGCCACCATCTGCACCCCCCACTCGCGGCCGGCGATCGCCACCGTGCGGATGCGCCGCGGCAAGGCGGCCGACTCCCGCAGTGCCCCGAAATTCGTCGGTGAGGCCCTGGCCACGGCACTGGAGGCCGGCTGCACGGGCATGCGCATCCTGCGCGCGGACTCCCAGTTCTACAACGCCGGGGTCATCGCCGCCTGCCGCCGGGCCGGCGCCCATTTCTCGGTCACCACCGGCATGAACCCCTCCGTCAAACGCGCCGTCCTGGGAATCCCGGAGGCGGCATGGCAGCAGATCACCTACCCCACCGCGATCCCCGATCCGGACACCGGCGAGCTCATCTCAAACGCCGAGGTCGCCGAGATGCCGGCGTACACCGCGTTCGCCGGCCGCAAGAAGAGCGAGCGGGTCACGGCCCGGCTCATCGTGCGCCGGGTCCGCGACCTGGCCAGACCCGCCGTCATGGGCGAGCAGGGCGAACTGTTTCCGGTCTGGCGCTACCACCCGTTCTTCACCGACAACCCCGCGCCGACCCTCCAGGCCGAACGCGAACACCGCCACCATGCCGTCATCGAGCAGGTCATCGCGGACAGCAAGGCCGCCGCCCTCGCCCACCTGCCCTCCGGCCACTTCCACGCCAACGCCGCCTGGCTCACCCTGTGGGCGATCACCTACAACCTACTGCGGGCCACCGGCGCCCTGACCTCGGCCTTCCACGCCAAGGCCACCACCGCCACCCTCCGCGCCCACCTGGTCCACGTCCCCGCCCGGATCGCCCGATCCGCACGACGCATCACCCTGCACCTGCCCCGGCGATGGCCCTGGCAGCACGCCTGGACACACCTCTTCGACACCGTCCACGACCCACCCGAACCAGCCTGACCTCCCTGTCCACCCCGCCCAACCGGGCCCAACCGGAGCTGAAACCGTGGAAAAGCTGGGCAGACCAGCAAATACCCCACGCCTACATCCGGTCGGCGACCCCACACCCGGCCCAGCGAGCCTCAAAAACCAGCTTCAGGACCGACCGGTGGATCGAGGCTTAGTGGTCTGCGTCGTAAGTCCTTCGGGGGTTGACTTTGGAGCCGGTTGTAGGCGTGTTCGCGGTCAGGTGCCGAGGCCTGTGAGGTGGAGGTGGCAGGCGGTGTCGAGGGCGTCCTCGGGGGTGCCGCTGCCGCTGCCGGTGGGCAGGAGGGCGTCCTGGTAGCGGTCGCTGGCCGGGTCGTGCAGGGCGAAGCCCCAACGGCTCGCGGTGCCGTGGTAGCGCAGGCGCATCAGTTTGAGGATCCCGCCGCCGGCCAGTTCGCCTTCCACGTAGGCGTACTGGCCCCGGTAACGGACGCGCAGGCCGGCCAGCTGCGGCCAGGCGGCCTTGGCGCGCATGTTCAGGTACAGCTCGAGTTGGAGCCGGGTATGTTCCGAGGGCGTTGGCACAGCGGACATCCTGCCGGAGGGCCGCCGATTGGGGTGCGGCAGGATGCGGCCTGTCGTGATCCACTTCTCGTGATCGGCGTGCCCGCCTTGCCTGTTGCCCCTGCCCGCCCGATAGCCCTGGCCGCCTCCGAGCGCAAGCGGCTCAAGACGATGGCCTACGGCCACAAGACCGAGCACCGGCTCCGTCAGCGCGCCCAGGTCGTCCTGCACGCGGCCCGGGGCCGCCCCAACGCCCGCATCGCCCGCGAGACCGGGCTGCACCTGGACACCGTCCGCACCTGGCGCGGCCGATTTGCCGAGCACCGGCTGCCCGCCCTGTCCGACCGCAAGCGCTCCGGGCGTCCGGCCTCCTTCACGCCGCTGCAGACCGCCCAGGTCAAGGCCCTGGCCTGCCAACTGCCCGCCGAGAGCGGCACACCGCTCTCGCGCTGGTCGGCCCCGGAGCTGGCCCGCGAGGTCGTCGCCCGCGCCATCGCCGGCGCGATCTCCGTCTCCACCGTGCGGCGCTGGCTCAAGCAGGACGCGATCAAGCCCTGGCAGCACCAGTCCTGGGTCTTCATCACCGACCCTGCCTTCCGGTCCAGGGCCGAGCGCGTGCTCGGCCTCTATGCCCGCATCTGGAACGGCGAAGCGCTCGGCGCGGACGAGTACGTGATCAGCGCGGATGAGAAGACCTCGGTCCAGGCCCGCTGCCGCAGCCACCCCACCCTGGCCCCCGGGCAGGCCAGGGCGATGCGGGTGAACCACACCTACGGCCGCGGTGGAGCCCTGGCCTACCTGGCCGCCTACGACGTCCACCACGCGAAGACCTTCGGCCGCTGCGAGCCGAGAACCGGCATCGCCCCGTTCATGGCCCTGGTCAGCCAGGTCATGGCCCAAGAGCCCTACGCCAGTGCGAAACGCGTGTTCTGGGTCGTGGACAACGGCTCCTCCCACCGCGGCAAGAAGGCCGCCGACCGGCTGACCGCCGCCTACCCGAACGCGGTCCTCGTCCACACCCCGGTTCACGCCTCCTGGTTAAACCAGGTGGAGATCTACTTCTCCGTCGTACAGCGCAAGGTCGTGACACCCAACGACTTTACCGACCTCAACGAGGTCGCGGACCGGCTCCGAGCCTTCGAAGACCGCTACAACGCCACGGCACAGCCGTTCCAGTGGAAGTTCACCACCTCCGACCTGGACGATCTGCTGGCCAGGCTCGACCGGCACACCACCGATCACCCAGAAGAATCCTCCGCCGCCAAGGCAGCATGATCAACCCCCGAAGGACTTACGACGCAGACCACTTAGCCTCGCTGTTTCGCTTGGGTGTGGCAGCTGTTTGGACGGAAACACGAAAGTGCCCTTCCTGACCTGGGACGATGAACCTTGCTGAGGGGTTCTGTCGGTCCAGGCGGAGGGCACTTTCTACGTGCAGGGTATCGGGTTGCGTCCCAGGGTTCGTGTCAGTGCCGATGGTTCGGGGGTGGTCGGTCATGCCGGGGCAAGGTTGCTGGCGGATCTCGCTGATGTCACCGGGCTGGCTGCCGCGTACTCCACCGCGCTCAGGCCACTGCGGCCGCGCGGGACCGGACATGATCCGGGCCGGATTGCCACCGACTTGGCGGTGATGCTCGCTGATGGCGGCGAGACCATCACAGAACTGGCAGTGCTGCGGGACCAGGGCGAGGTGTTCGGCCGCGTCGCTTCAACACCGACGGCCTGGCGACTGCTCGCCGACACCGATGAGAGAACGCTGTCCTCTCTGCGCTCGGCCCGCGCTCAGGCCCGGGAAGTCGCCTGGCTGCAGGCCGCAGAACGACGCGAGGGCATTCCCGCAGCCCGGGCCGCGGGAGGCGTTCTGCCCGGGCTGGTCCTGGACCTCGACGCCACACTGATCACCTGCCACTCCGAAAAAGAGCACGCCGCACCCACCTACAAGGGCGGCTTCGGCTTCCACCCGCTGCTGTGCTTCCTGGCCAACACCGGCGAGGCACTGTCGGGTCTGCTGCGGCCCGGGAACGCCGGCGCCAACACCGCCACCGACCACATCACAGTCCTTGACCAGGCCCTCGCGCAGATCCCCGACGCTCACCGGCACGGCACCGACATCCTCGTCCGCACCGACAGCGCCGGATCCGCGAAAGCCTTCCTCGCTCACATCCGCCACCTGCGCGAGCACGGACTGGACCTGCGATTCTCGGTCGGATACGCCATCGCGGAGCCGCTCCGCCGCGCTATCCGGGCCATGCCCGACAGCCTCTGGCATCCCGCCCTTAACCAGAACGGGACGCTGCGGGACGGCGCCGAGGTCGCCGAGCTGACCGGCGTGATCGATCTGGACGGCTATCCGGCCGGCACCCGCATCATCGTGCGCCGCGAACGACCGCACCCCGGAGCCCAGTTGTCCGTGTTCGACCAGGACGAGGGCCTACGCCATCAGGTATTCCTGACCGACACCCCGTACTCCGGTGGAGGGTCCGCCCAGTTCCTGGAGGTCCGCCACCGCGGACATGCCACCGTCGAGGACCATATCCGTTGCGGCAAGAGCACCGGCTTCGGTCGCTTCCCCTCCCGCGACTTCAACGTCAACGCCGCCTGGCTCGAACTCAGCCTCGCAGCGATCGATTTGCTGGCCTGGACCCGTGTCCTGCTCCTGGACGGCGAACTTGCCACCGCCGAGCCGAAGAGGCTCCGCTACCGGCTGCTGCACGTCGCAGCCCGTCTCACCCGAGGCGGCCGACGCCTCCACCTGCGGATATCGGCGACCTGGCCCTGGAGCCACGAACTCGCCACGGCCTTCCACCGCCTCGCCGCACTGCCCCTCCCCGCCACCTGACCAGCAAACCCCCGTCCGCCCACGACCCGAAAGACCCCGGAGAACCCGACCACCGCGCCGGGACCCCACCCTGCCCAAGCACCGAAAACACATCGGCCCCCCAACAGCTGACGATCAGCGACGCCGCCTCAACCCAACCGAAACAGCGAGGCTAACGGAATATATGACTCCCGCGCTCCATACGGCGTGGCTACGGTCGTCCCTCCACGAACCGCACTCGGGGGGATGTATGTCTCAGAGTCAGCAGCCACCGTGGGGTCAACCGCCCCAACCGCCCAGCAACAACCCCTACACCACCCCGACTCCCCCGCAGCGCCGTCCGAAGTGGACACGGAAGCGAGTCCTGATCCCGGCCGGCGTCATTCTGTTCTTCGTCGGCGTTGGAATTGGCAGTGCGGATGATCCCGCAAAGACTCAGAAGGCTGCCGACGCACACCCCGTCCCGTCCGCCACGGTGACGGCAACAGCGACCGTGACCGCCACTCCAGCACCTACCGAGACGGTGACCGCAAGCCCGGAACCAGTGCCGACCGTCACCAGGACGAAGACCGTCAAAGTGACTGTCGCCCCCAAAGTCCAAGACGATGGCGCGTCCGGCGGATCAGGTTCGGGCGGGAGCAATAGCAGCGCGTACTACGCCAACTGCGATGCTGTCCGCGCAGCTGGCGTCGCACCCATCCACGCCGGAGACCCTGGCTATGGACGCCATCTCGACCGGGATGGCGACGGGATCGGTTGTGAATAGACGTGCTGCGGCAGCGAGCGGCCCTCTCCGTGTCAGGCGGGGCGCCCGTCGGGGTGGTGGTTGATCCACGCCAGGCCCCCGATGTCGAGGCGGTTTCGGGCTCGTGTGACCGCTACATAGGCAAGCCGGGCTTCACCGTCGTCAATGGGGCCGGGGAGGGGTTGGCCCTTGTCGTCGTGTTCGTCGCTGTCCGGTGGCGGGGTGAAGTCGTCAGCGATGCGCACGCGCGGCCATTCGCGCCCTTTCGCTTTGTGCGCGGTGGAGACGGTCACGTCGGCTGTGCGTTCGTCGTCGAGCTGGTCGACGGCTCGGAGGATGGTGCTGGTGCCGTGAGTGTCGACGAGGTCGACGAGTGGCTGAAGGTCGCCGCCGGCCGGGTCGTGGCCAGCATAGTCCTGCAGTTCGCCCCAGGTCGGGAAGAGGACGAGCTCGGGGTGAGATGTGCGGCGGCCTTCTTTGAGGTCGTTGGCGGCCCGGGCTAAGGCCCGCAGCGTCTCCCCTCCCCCGACCAGAGCTACGCGGTGACCCATTTCAAGTAGCTGCATGACTTCGCGCATGGCGCCCACGTTGGTCCGGCACAGGACAGCGTCGGGGACCTCAACGGGGCCGAGTTCGGTAGGGACCGTGTCGGTCCCTTCGAGGCGCAGGGGTGCGTCGGCGATGGTGAGCCAGCGGTTGGCTTCGGCTGCGAGGTGGGGTCCGAAGCGGAAGGATTTGGACAGGGTGAGTTGTGTGGCGTGGAAGGTAGTCATGATGTCGCGTGCTCCGCGCCATTGGTAGATGGCCTGTGCGGAGTCTCCGACCATGACCAGCTGGGCGTGGCTGCGTTGATTGAGGAAGATCCCTTCGACGACGGGGTTGGTGTCCTGGGCTTCGTCGAGGAGGAGGAAGTCGGTGTTGATTTTGGGTTGGGTGAGGGCCCAGATCTTGAGGTAGTGGTCGTGGTCGAAGCGGACGGCTCCGTCGTCTGTGTGCTGCAGGTCGGTCCAGGCTCGGCGGGCAAAGGGCACGATGTGTTTGGTGAGTTGGGTGTGCAGGTTGGGGTCTTCGAGGCCGCGCAGGCGGGGGACGTCGTGGCGGGTGATGGTGGGTGCGGCGGAGTGGCAGAAGCTGGTCACGGTGCGCAGGGTGGCGTAGGAGAGGGCCTTGGGTGACAGGTCGCGTTCGCCGATGCGGATGGTTTTGGTGATGCCGAGGGCGTGGCCTGTCTGCCAGGCGGGGCGTCTGGGGGCGTTCAGGCGCCGGGCGTAGCGGTGGCCGAGGGCGGCGTAGGCCAGGGCGTGGGCGGTTTTGCAGGTGACGGTGGGAGGGAAGCGGGCAGCGGCGTCCTGGGCGATGGCTCTGTTGTAGGCGAGGTAGCGGCCTCGGCGGTGTGTGTGGTGCGCGAGGAGGGCGAGGGTGCTGGTCTTGCCGGTGCCGGCGCCCGCTTGGAGGGCGAGGTGTTCGCCGTTATGGAAGGCGTCGGCGGCGGCGGTCTGTTCGTCGGTGGGATTCAGGTTGAGCACCCTGGTACTCCGTCGGTGTGCGGGGGTGTGGGTGAGCTTGTGTGCGGCAGCGGTCGGCGATTGCTGTGCGCGGGATTGGGGTGGGCCGGAAGTCGCTCCAAGGTGCTGTCGAGGCTGTGGGTGTTTTTGGCTGCGGCGTGTGCTGGCTCCCGGGTCACGGTGTGGGCGGGGCGGATACGCGGCGCGGGGCCCTTGGAGCACTGTCTCGGTGGAGTTCGGCTGCGCGTGGCCGTGTGCGTTTCTCAGGCCCGTGCCTGGGTTCGGTGACGGACTGTGGTGGGCAGTCGGTTGTGGATGTGCTGGTGGTGCAGCAGCGGGTCGAAGGGTTCCCAGTCGCAGAGGGCGAGGTCGGCTGCGCCCGGGGCGGCGGCGTGGTCGGGGCAGCGTTGGTGGTGCCAGCGCAGTTGTTCCGCGTAGGTGAGGTGGGTGAGGTCGTAGACGGCCATCAGGCCATCCGGGATGGTCAGTTGTCCGCGTCCGGTGGTGGCGGGGACGAGTGTCCATGTGCCGGCCGGTGCGTTGGGACTGAGGACAGGGCGGGTGCAGCGGTGGCGGAGCCGGGTCTGAGCGACGCATTGGATGGTGTCGACGGGCTGGGCGGCGAGGTAGCGGGTGTGGAGGAGCAGGACGATGGGCCGGGCCGGGCGGCAGGGCTCCGGGGCGGTTGCGGGTGAGGTTGTGTCCGGTGTTGGTGGGGTGTGGGTGCCGGTGTCGAGGAGTCGGCGGGTGTGCAGGGCGAGGTGGCGGCGCAGTGCGGCGATCTGAGGGGTGAGCGGGGTGGGGGCTGGGTGTGCGGGGCACAGGGCGAGGTGGGGGATGCGGCACCAGGGGGTGCCGTCGTGGGCGGGGTGGGCGATGCCGGAGCTGACGTGCCAGCGGCTGGCGGCCGGAACGGTGGTGGCGTCGAGTTCTTGCGGGTGGAGGCTGACGGGGCGGGTGTCGGGGCGGGTGTACCAGTCGATGCGGTTGCCGCAGTCGTGGCACCGGCTGGGCTGGGCGCTGCGCACGAGGCGGGTGGGGCTGTCGGAGGCGACACGCAGGGCCCGCTGGCGGTGGTGGGGGCGGTTGGGGGTTCCGTCCCATCGACGGCCGGATGAGGCAGTGGAGGACATGGCCGTGAAGGTGACAGGCGCCGCGCCGTGGCTGCGGTGAGCGTGCCGGATTGTCCTGCGGACGGCTCAACCGGGCGGGACGGGTGTACGACTTCCCGTACGGGAGTTCGTGTCGGTGACTGGATCGGGTGATCCTCGACAGCGGGGCCGGTGGCGCTATTCGGCGGGTTCAGCCGGTGGCTCGTGGCCTTCGCAGAGGGTGCCGAAGAGGTGGTCGACGGACACGTCGAGGGCGTGGGCGAGGGCGTGCCAGGTTTTGAGGGATCCGATGGTGCGGCCTTGCTCGATTTCGATGAGGGTGCGTCTGGCCAGGCCGGTGCGGCGGGCGAGTTCGTCGTAGGTCCAGCCGCGTTCGCTCCTCAGTCGCGCGAGCTCCAGGCGGAGGGCGGTGAGGTTCGGGTCGGGCGGGAAGGTTGTCACTCCCCCATCCGAAGGTGCAGACCCCTGCCCTGTCAGTGCAGACCTCTGCCCTATTTCCGCAGGTCGTCGCGTCGCGCATGGGGCAGAGGTCTGCACTACGGTGTGCCGCCGACACCCCGCTCCCCCATCCCTTATGAGCAGAGAGCGGACTGGCATCCGACGAAGGCAGGAGGAAGACGCGCCTCATGAGGCTGTGCACGACGCATCCAGTGGTGCAGCGCACCTGGACGGTGGAGTTACGCCCGGAGCGCGGCGGACCGACGCTCCACTGCCCGCAGTGCCCGCCCGGCACCCCGCCCGTGCGGGCTGCGGCATCCCAGGCGCTGGCACACCTGGCCCGGCATGCACGCCGCGACGCGCTGCCCCAGCATCTGCGTACCTGTCAATGCCACGCCCGAGGCTGCCGCTGGCATCCACGCCACCGCGGCTGCTCCGGCCCCATCCTGCTCGTCCTCACCCGGGAACACGGCGGCCGCCTCTGGCGCCTCGCCGACATCTGCGCCGCCTGCGCGGCAGCCACCACACACGCCGCAGTCGTCCCCGACACCGCACTCGCCGCCCCACCGGCAACCCGCACGGCACCGGCCAAGAACCGGGCACGGAGCAGACGGGAGCATCGCGGTCCGTCCGAGCAGGTCCGTGTACGCGAGATGCTCAGCTACCTCGCCTCCGCACTCCCCCGACAAACCAGCCCATCAGCCCGCCTGCTTGCCCTGCAGTGCGCACTGCGCTCCACCACCAGCGGGCATGTACACATCCCTGCCGGACTGCTCCGCGGCATGCGGCTCGACTTCCACACCACCACCCCGCACAAGGAACTGCAGGACGCCCACTGGCTGCACTACCCCGCCCGCCCCGGCACCGGCCGGGCGGGTTTCACCGCGCAGCTGCTGGACGCCGCGGTACGCACACAGGCCCCAGCCCGCCACGACCGGGCCCGCGCCGCCGACTGGGCCCTGCGCACCTGCCCAGCAGCGCGGTTCGGCCCGCTCGGCCCGCTCCCGCGCCTACTGGCACTCGTGCTCACCGCCCACTTCCCGGCTGACAGCCCCCAGGCACCCGTACATGCCGAGGGAGACCTGCTCGCCCGGATGTGCGGTCTCACCCCACCGGAGCTCGTCCACGTACTCGGCCTGCTCGTCAACACAGATTTCCTGCAGTCCTGGACATACGGCCCCAACCCCGAAGACCTACAGTGGGAGTTCGCACCGCCGGATCTGCTCCCCTGCAGCCAAAGACCAGGCGGCAGAGCCTGTGCCGGCACCCCCGCCCTTGGACTCTCGGTTCGGTCTGAGCAGCGATACAGAGAGCCTCACTCAAAGGAAAAGCGTTAACGGAATCCATACGGCGCGCTCGGCCAAAGAGGAGCGGCGTCAGGCCATGCGGGAAATCAACGGAATTACTTTCAGCGCGGCGCAGCCGTCCGCTGTAGAAATGCGGGCCTGGCGTATCGTTTTCGCGCGGCCAGGACATTGCGGTTGGCGGTTGCGCAGAACACGGCGCCGAGAGATCCGACCGACCTTGGATCCCTGCGGGCGAGCGGGGCAGAGATCCGTGGTCTGATGCGTGAGGCAAGCAGGGCCGGAGCGCGCCTGGTGCAGTTCCCGGAAGGCGCGATCACCTACCCGGACAAGCACGTGATGTCAGCAGGGGGACCGGGGACACTCGCCGTGTCGGACTGGAGCCGGGTCGCATGGGTTTGCGTCGATGTGTGTCTGTGACGGAGGCTCATCGCCCTGACGGGTCTTCGTCAGCGGGGGCGCCAGGTGCGGATTTCGAGGTGGGTGATGTGGGCGTCGGGGCGGATGCTTCCGTTTTCGACGAGCCATTGGTGGACGGCGGCGGTGACGTCGCCGCCTGCTTGGTCGACGCGGTGAGCAAAGTCCGCGGCGTCGAAGCCGCCGGTGGCGGCGGAGCCGTAGGAGCGTTCTTCGGTGTGGTCGGCGCGTTGGATGACGTCGCGGCGGATGCCGGGTGAGTCGGTGCGGCTGCCTGAGGCATGGAGGTAGCTGGTCTTGGCCATGCGGACGGTGAAGGCCATACGGAGGCCTTGGCGGGCGGCTTCGGCGATGAGGGGGCGTAGGCGGGCGGAGCCGGAGGCGATGGCTTGGGCTCCGGCGCGGCCGGTGCCGGTTCCGGTGGGGGTGATGAGGACGGCTTTGGTGCGGACGCGGGCTTTCGTGCCGGCGGCGGTGGTGCGGCGGGTGATGTGCTGGGCGGCGATGCTGGCGAGTTCGGTGGTGTCGGTGATGCCCGCGGTCTGTACAGCGGTGAGGACGTGGGTGAGGGCAGTGACGAAGGCTGCGCCTTTGTATTTTGTGTAGAACTGGGAGACGAGGGAGGGGTCTCGGTTGATGATGCGGGCGATGTCGCGTTTGGTGTAGCCGGCTGCTTGGAGTTGGTCGGCGAGGCGGGCTGCTTCGTTGAGTTGGGGGGCGGGGGTTCGTCTGCGGCGGGGTGGCATCAGAGGGTGGCCTTGCTGGTGTGCAGGGTGGTGCGGCCGTTGTCGCGCAGGGTGAGGAGTTCGTCCTCGGTGGTGGGTGCGGGGACGGGGCTGGTGAGGTGGCCTTTGTTGAGGTAGTCGCCGGGTTGTCCGTGGTAGGGCCAGTTCTGGGGCTGGGTGAGGTAGATGGCGTCGGTGCGGAAGGCGATGACGGTGCCGGGCGGGGTGTGGAGGGCGCCTGCGTGGGTGTTGTCGTCGCGGTGGCGTTGGGAGAGGAGGGCGGCGCGGGCGGAGGACCAGATGTGGGCGGCCCATTCGGGGTGGGCGTTGGGGTCGCGGGTGAAGCCGGTGGGGCGTTGCCAGGTGATGGTGGTGTTGTCGAAGCCGATGATTTCGGCGTCTGGGGGGACGTCGCGTTCGTGGGTGCGTGGGGTGGTGCCGGTGACGGTGCGGGGTCGTTGGGCGAAGGCGCCGATGCCGTAGAGGAGGATGGCGCGTACGGCGCGGGAGGCGAGGTGGGCCGCTTGGCGCTGGGTGGGGTCGCCGTTGAGGTCGGCTTGGGCGTTGAGGCTGGCCCAGGCTTCTTTGAGTTTCTTGGACCAGTCGTCGAGGGGTTTGCCGTCGTCGAAGAGGATGCCGTCGAGGATTTCGATCTTCCAGGGACCCAGGGGGTTGGACAGGGCGGTGTGGATTTCGGGTCCGCCGGCCCAGGTGGTGAACGTGGTGCCGGGGGCTGCCGGGTAGTGCCAGGCGCGGTCGCCGGGGGCGGGTGCGGGTGCGGGGAGAATTCCGACGTGGTTCCAGGTGTCGGGGACGGTGACGCGGACGTGCCAGTGGCCGCAGCCGAACAGGGCCTTGGTCTGCTCTTTCTGGGACCAGGAGGCGAAGGTGGTGGCGGTGACGCGGCGGGGTGTGCCGACGCCGGCTTTCCAGGTGTGTTTGGCGTAGGCGAAGGTGCGGTCGTATTCGACGAGGCCCGGGAGTTGTTCGGGGACGCGGGGTGGGGTGATGAGTTCGGTGCGGCCCTGTCCGGCGGTGGCGTGGAAGAGGCCGCGGAGTTCTTCGGACAGGATGGGGTAGCCGTCGGCGTGCTGGCCTTTGGTGGGGATGGTGCGAGTCCACAGGTCGCGGCCGGTTTGGGAGGGGGATCCCATGATGACGGCGTCGGGCCAGTGGTGGCGCAGGGCCTTCCACAGGAGGACGAACGCGTCGCGGATGATGGCGGGTTCGGCGCCTTCGGTCTCGAACCATTCCCCCGCTGAGCGGATTTCGACATGTTGCTCACCGTCCGCGCGCTGGTAGCGGCCGACGGGGTTGCGGGGGTGGACGAAGTGTCCGGCCATGCGGTCTTTGCCGCGGCCGGTGTCGGTGCGCCAGCCGGGAGTGGGGGCGTTCAGCCAGGCGGCGACGGCGTCCTTGAGGAAGGGGTGCTGGTCAGCCTGGCGGTGCCAGGGGGCGCCTGCGGTGATGTAGATCCGTTCAACGCCGCCGGGCAGGACGTGGAAGACGGTGTTGAGGATTTCTGCGGCGCTGGCGGTCGGCAGGTCCAGGCGGAACGTCTGGTCACGGTGGACCAGGATGCCCGCATCGGTGTCGAGGAAGACCATGCTGCGGGCCTGCTGGGTGAAGTTCGGATGCGTGGAGGCCAGATTCGCAGTGTGGGTGAACCACTGGTCGCCGTCGGGGCCTTCAGGAATGCCAGGCAGGGCACGCTGCTCCCCCGCCCGGGCGGGCGCGGCCGACCCGGTCTGCGGGGCCGCTGCCGGCGAAGCCGTATCGGCGGCAGCGGAAATCGCTCGCGGGTTTGGTTCGGGCTCCGAGACTGGCGACGGGGCCGGGCGGGTCATGACTGGGGCGACTGTTCCCGCCTGGGTCTGTGCATGTGCGGTACCCACCGGTGTCGTTTCATCGGCGGGCTCGGTCGAGGGGACTGCAGTGGTCGGGGCTTCCGGTGCGGGGGCGCTGAGGCTGTCGGGAGCGAGGATCGGCGCGATCGCCACGACGTCGGCAAGGGTGAGGCCGGCCGCAGGCGCGATGCGCTCCGCCTTCGCCTTCTCGTATCCGGCGAGCGCGGTGATCTGCCGGGCACGGTCCGTTTCGAGTTTCGAAAGGGTGGCCTGGGTCTTCTTGATGTCGTCGCGCAGGGCACGCAGCTCGGCCAGCTGTGCGGTATAAGTCTTTGCGTCCATCATGATCCCTTGTGCCTGCAGGTCAGTTGGCGGAACTGCTACGGGTGGAGACGTACGCGATCGCGCCGCCCGAATGCGAGGGCAGCCGTGTGCCCAGGAGGGAGTCCGCGATGTCCCGGTCACTTTGCTGCGGTGCAGTCAGGTGTTTCACCGGGGTGGCCAGGTCGGTGACGTAGCCAGCCAGAACTGCGTCCGGAAACGCGTGACGCCCGCCCTCACTCTTCTCCCAGGTGTTCAAGCCGGTCAGGACAGCAACCACGTAGCCCGACACGGTCACAGGCAGCACTCCCCCGGCCGCCACGCTTGCGGCATCACAGCGCCACCAGCCCCTCAATCCCTTGAGGAGGTCGTCGGGGCTGAGGCTGGATGCGTAGCCGACCCACTGCCGGTCGGTGTCCTCGACTTGGCGTGCCGCGTCGGCACGGAGGACCGCGAGCAGGTTGGCATCCAGACGGTTCACGGGCGCAGGGGTGCGTTCCTGCAGGGCCTGGACGACCCAGAGAGGTGTCATCACGCGAACGCCCCGCCGGGAGAGGCCGGGAAGTACGCCTGCGCTGATGAGGCGCCGGTAGGTGGTGATTGCGCAGCCCAGTTCCTCTGCGGCCTGTCCGGTTGTGAGCAGCACTGGCTTGCCTCCTCGAGGTCTGGGCGTTGCCGCGCTTGGACGCTATCGACAGATCCACCACCTATGCAAGTCTGATCAGATATCTGAGTCTTGATGTTGTTTCTCGGGTCGGAAGCCGCCGGCTCCACGGCCTGCGAGCCGTACGGCCTTGCGCCGCTGAGCGGGACGTTGGCCTTGCTGCTCCGGGCGGCGCTCAGCCCGGGGCGGCACCGGCGCACTGCGGCCACGAGTGCGCGCCCGCTGCTTTCCGCCAATTCGTCATGGCTGCACCGTCGGCGTCACCGGCACCTCTTTGCAGGTGGGGGTTCTGCGGCGGTGCCGGGCCTCGCGATGCCCGTGGGTGAGGGTATGAGTCGGCGGGGAGCCGGGAGGCAGGTCTGCCGAGGTGAGCCGTCCAGGGCTTCGGAAGCCCCGACAGCCGGATGGCGGAAGCTGTGATGGCTTGATCAGGGCATTGCCGGGCTCTGCTCCGTATTGGTCCATCAGTTTCTTTCAGTGCCCGCTGCTACACCAATTCCTTAAGGGACGGGCCGCATTGTGCGGCCTGCCAGCGGGAGGGGAACAGCATGTCGAAGGTGCCGGACGGGTTCCATCGCGTACGCGGGCACATCCGCCGCAACCCGAAGCCGCGCAGCGCGAAGCGGATGAGCGGCTGGATGATCGCCGGCCTGCTGGCAGGTGCGTGGCTGTGGGGGCAAGTGTTCGGGTTCGGCGAGTCCGCCGTCCCCGCCCCGCCGGCCGGTCCGAAGCCGGCCGCTTCCGCACAGACCGAGCACTGATGGCGCTGCTGCGCCTGCGACGCCCACGCGGCACGGCAGAGATGGTCTCAGCCGCCGTCGTCGCGGTGGCCGTGCTCGTGCTTGCCCTGCGGATGCTGGTGGCGGCGGCAGGCATGTTGACGCAGTCCTGGCTTGTTCTGCCGGCACTCGTCCTGATCATGGGAGCGGTGGGGGTAGGGCGTCTGCGGCAGGCGAGCACCAGGCGGCGTCGTGAGGGAGAGCGGGTGGCCGCCCTTCGGGTCGCCCTGGCCGAGTTCGACGCCATGGACGACCGAAGCTTCGAGTACGCGTTGCGGGACCTGCTGGTGCGCGACGGCTGTCCTGCCCGCCGGGTGGGCGGTTCCGGCGATCAGGCCGCCGACGTCATCGGTGACCATCCGCGGCTCGGACGGATCGTCGTGCAGGCCAAACACACCCGCGTCAGCGGGAAGGTGGGCTCCTCGGTGATGTACGCGGTGAAAGGCACCGCCGTGCCGGTACACAAGGCCGCTCATGCTGTCGTCATCACCAACGGAACCTTCACCCGTGATGCCATGGCGTGGGGTGAGCGGCACGGCATCCACTGGGTCGACCGCGACAGGCTGCAGCGCTGGGCGCAGGACGGTGCAGCGTTGCACGAGCTTCTCGGGCTGTCCGTACGCTCCCGCGCGGGCCGGTTCAGGCGGGCTGCCTGATCAGCAGGATACGGATTCTCATCCAATAGGTCGGGAGGTGTGGTGTTCGATGAAGACGGGTCGCTCGACCCGCTGCTGAAGTTCCTGCTGTACTCCGTCCTCACGCTGGCGATCGGCAAGATGCTCTGGGAGTGGTTTACCGAGGACGTCAGCCGGTGGATCACCGTAGACCTGTGGGGTTTGATCACCGGCCACCCGTGGTGGACCGCGGTCATCGTCGCCGGCGGGCTGCTCATGTTCCTCATGCTGGGCCTACTGGTGTCGTTCGTGTCCGACGCCTCGGCCTACGTCGGCCCGAGGGACACGTTCGTCGCTCCGGACGCTTCCGTTGGACCGGATGTGCTGGCCTACAGGATGAAGGAGCTGTCCTCGATGAGCGCGACGGGCTTCGAGCAGGCATGTTCCGATCTACTGGCCCGTGACGGGTTCCTCAGCCCACGCAGGGTCGGCGGCGCCGGTGACCTCGGCGTGGACGTCATGGCCCGCGACAGCGACAACCGTCTCCTGATCGTGCAGTGCAAGCAATATCAGAGCCCGGTCGGGTCGGGCCACGTGCAGAAGTTCAACGGGACAGCTCGCCCGCACCACGGGGCCGATCTGCCGATCATGATCGCGCTTAACGGCTTCACCCGGCCAGCGATCGACTTCGCCCAGCACCACCGGCTCATCCTCGTAGGACGCCCGGAACTCAAGCAATGGGCCCACGGCCAGCACCTCTACGACGTCCTCAAGATCACGAGCACGGCACTGTGACGCCGCATCGGGATCTCTGTTCAGTCAGCGCAGGGCCAGTCGTCGGACGTGCTGGCCGTGAACGTCCTGGCCCAGCAGACGTCGTTCGTGCTGATCAGCAACGAAGACGTGTACAGCAGCACCGTGGTGGACTCGGACATGGTGATCTCGGGCAGTGCCGGCGTCAAGCTCTGCCCGCTCGCCCCGCAGGATCTCGACGGGTGGATCCAGCGCGGTGTGCCGAGGCACGGTAGCTGTCACCGCCGGTCGCGCCGACCTGCGATCTTCCATAAATGAGGCACGGCAGTTGTCACGGGCGAAGCAAGACACTTGGCACCACTCCTCCGGAAGGAGGACAGTTGTCACCCCTTCACAGAGGTGGAGTGCCGCGCTCGCTGGTGACAACGCGCCCGTCTTTGTGAACGTCGGACGGACCGCCGTAGCTGGAGGTCAGTCCGCGTACACGAAGATCAGACACAGAGCCGCGAAGGGCACGACGGACCCGGCGAGCAGCGTCAGCACCGCCGGGACCGCCGCCGTCAGTCGCTTCTTCCCCTTGCGCCGGCCCGAGCGGAACACCACGCGGGCCAGGATGAGCGGCAGCGCCACGAGGGCGAGGAAGATCACCGGCGTTAAAAACCGGCTGAACGCGGTGGTGCCGGTGTCGGCAACCAGATGCCAGGCAGTCGTACCGAAGACCACTGCCGGGCCGACCAGCAGGTAGAACGAGAGGCCCAACGCCACGGCGACGGTCAGTCCTTCCGTCAGCCGCTCGGCCCACGCATGCTCCCGGCGCACTTCCGTTATCCCGCTGTCCCCCATGCCCATTCCCCCAGTTGCCGCAGGTTCGGTGTCGCCAGCGCTTCGGTCGAACTGCTCAGTCCGTGGCCAGCAGAAAACGATAGCGTCAGGGCCCAGGGCTGCGGACACCACGATGATCTATGGGCCTACGGGCCCGTCAGAGTCCTCCGCTGCTTTATACGACTGGCGTTCCGCTCGGCCAGCGACCCCTTCCGCGGCCGGTTTTGCACCCGCTGGATAACGCGGGCTGTCCCGCCAAGCGCCACACCGTCACGCGATTCATGCGACGTCACTGGCTACGCAGGTCCGGGCTCTCGCCGCAGCACAGGCCGACGCCTCGCTCGAACTCGCCGTCTCAGTGACAAAAAGCGTGCCTTTGTGTCAACTATCGCGCGTCGGCTCACGCGGAAACGGCGCGTCATGCGGGCGGGAATGGGATCAGTGAGCGGTGTGCATCGTGAAAACTGCAGGTGAGGTGGGCTGGTGTGCGTGCATCTTGCCGTGCTCGCGCTGATCGGCGGCCGGTGTCCACGGTGA
>NZ_JBEOVN010000143.1:0-19962 GCF_040295565.1 Streptomyces sp. NPDC002785
CCGAGCCCTGTTGCTGGACTCGGGGCAACGGGCGTATCGGGCCGGCGCCACCCGTTCGCCCTTCCCTGATCGCCGCCCGGCTGCCCCGCGCCTAGCGTTCCAAGCGTCGGGACGAAGGGAGAATCATGGGCCGGGACAACTGGCGCGTCGAACGGACCAGGCGCTCGCCGTGGGGCGCCCTCGCCCTGGTGCTGCTCACCGGCCTGGCATTGATGCAGAACGGCGCGGACTTCTCCCTGGGCCCTCCCCGGCCGGCGACACCGGTGACGGAGGGTTTTGCACCCGGTGGAGGGACCGGTTCCGAGGCAACCGGCAGCTCTGTCCGGGACCCTGCCGCAGCCCGGGCCGGAGTCGGCGCCGGGAACGGATAGCCTCACTGCCGTGACAGACCAACAGCCCCACCAGTTCGAACGTGGCACAGACGGTCCAAGGGTGATCGTCGCAGGCCTCGACGGATCCGATTCCTCCATGCGTGCCGCGGCGTACGCGGCGGGGCTCGCCCGTCGTCAGGGGGCGATGCTCGCCCTCGTCTACGTCCAGCCCGTGCTGCCCGCGGGGGCCGCGCTCGGTGCACCCGTCGCAGATACGACCGGAGAGGTCGCGGAGGAGCTGGTGAGCGAGATCCGGAAGGCGACGGAGCGGATGAAGGACATATGGGACGTGCGCTGGGAGTTCCACACCTTCCGCGGTGATCCCTACAACGGGCTCGTGACGGCGGCGGACGAGCTGAAGGCCGATGCCGTCGTGGTGGGAGCGTCGGAGTCGGCCGGGCACCGGTTCATCGGCTCGGTGGCGATCCGGCTGGTGAAGGCGGGCCGTTGGCCCGTCACAGTAGTGCCGTAACCGTCGCGGACCCTCACCTCCGCCCGACGGCACGTTGCCTTTCGTACCGGCCTCACCTGTCGCACCGGCCGCCCGACGCCCGTACGAACACCCCCGTCGACCGCCGCCCGACCGTTCACCGCACCATTCGCCGCACTGCGCGACCGCTCGTCGCACGGAGCCGCCCGTCGCCTGTTCCTCGGCGCCCCGATGCGTTCATATACGCCAGTCGGCAGCGAAGCGGCAGGGCCTCTGCGGGGAAGGGCGTTCACGATGACCACCACAACGACCGATGAGCGGGCCCTGGCGGATCTCCAGCGGGAGCACGGCCCCGCCCTGTTCCACTTCCTGCTCGGGCTGACCTTCGGCGACCGGCAGCGGGCCGAGGATCTGCTCCAGGAGACGCTGGTGCGGGCCTGGCAGCATCCGGAGGCCTTCGACGCCCCGTACGACTCGATGCGGCCCTGGCTCTTCACCGTCGCGCGGCGCCTCGCGATCGATGCGCGCCGCTCCAGGCAGGCCCGGCCGACCGAGGTCAGTGACGTGGTGCTGGAGGCCGCCGCGGGCGAGAAGGACACCGCCGAGTCCACGGTCTCGGCCCTCGATGTACGTGATGCGGTACGCACTCTCAGCCCGGAACACCGCGCGGTCCTCGTCCAGATATATTTCCGCGGGCTGAGCGTGGCTGAGACGGCCCGGGTTCTCGGTATTCCGGCGGGTACGGTCAAGTCCCGGTCCTACTACGCGCTGCGTCAGCTCTCCCGTAACCTACCGGGCTACTCCAGCAGGTCCTCCTCGCTGAGCAGGGCGAGCAGTGACACGGCCTCCGCGACCTCCACATAGTCGGCGGCGCAGCGGTCGCAGGACTGCAGATGGCCGGCGACGCCGCGGGTCTCGCCGGCCGTGAGCGCATCGAGAACATAGGCGCCGAGCAACTGCCGCACGTGCGGGCCCTCCCCAATATCGGTGGTCATCGCATCCTCGTGTCGTGGACGGATCCGGTCGTGACGGATCCTGCCCTTCTGGCCACGCGGGGCGCACTCCCCCGGTTCAATGCTCCGTGGAGCCCGGTGCCGAGAAGAGAAAGAGGCGAGACGGGATGCGCCCGGAACGTCAGGATGGAACCAGTGGCGGCGGGCTGCTGGTCCCGATGGCCTGGATGTACGCCGAGTACATCGCCGACGAGCTGTTGCGGAGCGGCGATCTGATCGAGCCGTCCACGCTGGAGTACCGCGCGGGGCGGGATGCGCTCGCGCTCACCGTCTTCCTCTCCGACGGTGGGATGCCCGACGCCCTGCCCTCGGCCCGGATGGATGAGCTGCGGCTGCTGACGGCGTACGGGGCGGCCTGGCGCGGCTGGGTCTGCGAGCGGCTCGACGCGCTGGAGGAGCCCGCCGGGCTCGGGGCCGGCGGCGCGGATCCCGATCTGGCGCTGGCCCGCGCGGCGTGGCGGTGGCTGGAGGAGACCGAACTGCTCGCGGCCGACCTCGATGCGATCGGTCCGCCGCCCTGGGAACCGATGGGCGGCGAGCCGGACGCGGAGGAGACGGCCCAGGTGTGGACACCGGCCTGGCAGCTGGGGCTGCCGCTGGGGCATCTGGCGATCCATCTGTACTGATCGTCGCCTCACCGGGTGGTCAGGAACCGTGCACCCCCGCACGGTACTTCGGCAGCCGTACCGTGATCTTCATCCCGGCGCCGATTCCCGTCTCGATGACGAGTCCGTAGTCGTCCCCGTACACCTGGCGCAGCCGCTCGTCGACGTTCAGCAGTCCGATTCCGGTGGAGTGGCCGCCCTCGCCGCGCAGGATGTGGCGCAGGCGTTCCGGGTCCATTCCGGTGCCGTTGTCCTCGATGACGACCTCGGCCTCGGATCCGGCATCGAGTGCGCGGATGGTGATGCGGGTCGGGATTTCTGCTCGACCGGAGTTGAGAGCTCGGGGAAGGGTGACGGCTCCTTCGAGGCCGTGTTTGACGGCGTTCTCGACCAGGGGCTGGAGGCAGAGGAACGGCAGGGCGACGGGCAGCACTTCGGGGGCGACCTGGAGGGTGACCGCGAGCCGTTCGCCGAAGCGGGCCCGTACGAGTGCCAGGTACTGGTCGATGGAGTGGAGTTCGTCGGCGAGGGTGGTGAAGTCGCCGTGGCTGCGGAACGAGTAGCGGGTGAAGTCGGCGAATTCCAGCAGGAGTTCGCGGGCCTGCTCGGGGTCGGTGCGGACGAACGAGGCGATGGCGGCCAGTGAGTTGAAGATGAAGTGCGGGGAGATCTGGGCCCGCAGCGCCCTGATCTCGGCCTCGATGAGCTGGGTGCGGGAGCGGTCGAGTTCGGCGAGTTCCAGCTGTACGCAGACCCAGCGGGCCACTTCTCCGGCCGCTCTGGCCAGTACCGCGGATTCGCGCGGGGCGTAGGCGATGAGGGTGCCGAGGACCCTGTGGTCGACGGTGAGTGGCACAGCGACGGCCCAGCGCAGCGGGCAGTCGAGGTCGTCGCAGTCGCTGTGGAAGGCGGTGTCGCGGCCGCTGGCGAGAAGGTCCTGCACCTGGTCCATGACGTGGCGGCCGTGGTGTTCGCCCTCGCCGTCCCAGACGAGGACCCGGTCGCGGTCGGTGAGGCAGAGGGCGTCGGTGCCGAGCAGGGAGCGGAGCCTGCGGGCGGATTTGCGGGCGCTCTCCTCCGTGAGTCCGGCGCGCAGTGGGGGCGCGGCGAGCGAGGCGGTGTGCAGGGTCTCGAAGGTGGCGTGCTCAACGGGGGTTCCGACGTCGCTGGTACGGACCGGACGGGCGGTGCGGCGGCCGAGCAGGAAGCCCGCGCCGAGCAGCAGGAGGATGAGCAGGACAAGCACGGCGTATCGGGCTCCGGTCATCGGTTTCTCCCCGAGGTCAGGAGGGCCCGGCAGTGGGCAGCGCGGGTGCAGGAGCGGGGCTGGGGTGCGTGCGTCGCAAGGCGGAGGATCAAGGCGGATGGAGTCTCCCCTGCTCGAACGCGGCTGAGAGCTTGGGGAAGGAGCCTTGGTGATCGACGACAACGCCGCGAGGTGCGTACCCCGGCCCTGCGACGCCGCGAAGCCCGCTGCCGGGCCCTCACAGCGCTTCCGGCAGGTGGAAGCGGGTCATGGCGGCGTTCGTGCCGGAAGGTATCCGGCCGGGCGTGGCGAGGGACACCAGGACCATGGCGAGAAAGCCGACCGGCACCGACCAGACGGCGGGCCAGGCGAGCAGGGCGTGCGGCCAGCCGGGCGGACGTACCGCGCCGCTGACGGTGATGGCGACGGACAGGAACGCGGAACCACCGCCGAGCAGCAGCCCGGCGATCGCGCCGGGCGGGGTGAGCCGCCGCCACCAGATGCCGAGGACCAGCAGCGGGCAGAACGAGGACGCGGAGACGGCGAACGCCATCCCGACCGAGTCGGCAACCGGCACCCGGCTGACCATCAGCGAACCGGCCAGCGGTACGCACATGGCGAGGACCGTGGCCAGCCGGAAGTGCCGTACCCCGCGCGACGGGAGCACGTCCTGAGTGATGACTCCGGCGACGGCCATCGTGAGGCCGGAGGCGGTCGACAGGAACGCGGCGAAGGCGCCGCCCGCGATGAGCGCGCCGAGCAGATCCCCGCCGAGCCCACCGATGACACGCTCGGGCAGCAGCAGTACGGCGGCGTCCGCGTCCCCGCCGTGGATCAGCTCGGGAGCGTACAGCCTGCCCAGGGCGCCATAGACCGGTGGCAATAGGTAGAACACGCCGATGAGGGCGAGGACGGCGACCGTCGTACGGCGGGCGTCGCGGCCATTGGGGCTGGTGTAGAAGCGGACGACGACATGCGGGAGGCCCATGGTGCCGAGAAACGTCGCGACGATCAGCCCGTAGGTGGCGTACAGCGGATGGTCGGCGCGGAAGACGGAGAGCTGCTCGTCGAAGGTGAAGCGGGGCCGGCCGTCGCTCTGCCAGGCGAGCACCAGGAAGATCGCGGGGACGAGGAGTGCAGTCAGTTTCAGCCAGTACTGGAAGACCTGGACGAAGGTGATGGACCGCATGCCGCCCGCGGCGACGGCGATGACGACGACGGACGCCACGAGCACATCACCGAGCCAGCCGGGCGCCCCGGTAAGGATCTTGAGCGTCAGCCCCGCGCCCTGGAGCTGCGGTACGAGATAGAGCCAGCCCGCCGCGACGACGAAGACGCTCACCAGCCTGCGCACCTGTCGCGATTCCAGCCGCCCCTCGGCGAAGTCGGGCAGGGTGTACGCCCCCGAGCGGCGCAGCGGTGCGGCGACGAAGACCAGCAGCACGAGATAGCCCGCGGTGTATCCGACCGGGTACCAGAGCATGTCCGGGCCGTACACGAGCACCAGGCCGGCGATGCCGAGGAAGGAGGCGGCGGAGAGGTATTCACCGCTGATCGCCGCGGCGTTGAGCCGGGGTCGTACGGTGCGTGAGGCGACGTAGAAGTCGGAGGTGGTACGGGAGATGCGCAGCCCGAAACCGCCGACGAGTACGGTCGCGACGACGACGACGGCGACAGCCGCCACCGCGTACGAACGGCTCACTGTGCGGTGCGGCCTTCCACGAGCCGGGCGAAGTCGCGTTCGTTGCGCTCGGCCCGTCGCACGTACCACCAGGCGGTCAGAGTCAGTGGCGGATACGCGGCGAACCCGAGGACGGCCCAGACGAGCGCGGCGCTGTGCAGGGCTTCGAAGACCAGCGGCAGTGTGCCGACAACCACGGCGAGGACGGTGAACGCGGTGAGCCCGGCGCGCAATTGGCTGCGCATCAGCGAACGCACATAGGCGCCGCCGAGTGCGGTCTGCTCGTCGATCTCCGACTGGGTGCGGTAGCGCGGCAGCGGGCGCACCCGCCGGGGCTCCCCCGTCACCACTTCACGCCGGGGTGTTGGCTCTGCGGACATGGGCCCGGAGTGTACGCAGCACCGGTCCCCCGTGGGAAGGGTTCGAGTCCGGTAGGGCCTGGTCAGCGGCCGGTCCGGCGCATCAGCAGATCGCGCAGCGCGCGGGTGTGGCGACGGCTCACGGCGAGCTCCGCGGTGCCGATGCGCACGCTCATGCTGCCCGCATCGAGGCGGAGTTCGTCGATCCGCCCCAGCGCGACGAGATGGCGGCGGTGGATGCGTACGAAGCCGCGCGAGCGCCAGCGCTCCTCCAGGGTGGTGAGGGGGACGCGGACGAGGTGGCTGCCGTTGCCGGTGTGCAGCCGGGCATAGTCACCCTGGGCCTCGGCGTAGGCGATGTCGTCGATCGGGATGAACCGGGTCACTCCGCCGAGCTCCACCGGTATCTGGTCGTTCGCGGTGTCGAGTACGGGTGCGGAGCGGTCGCCGACCTGTTCGGCCACACGCCGTACCGCTTCGGCGAGGCGTTCGCGGCGGACCGGCTTGAGGACGTAGTCGACGGCCTTGAGGTCGAAGGCGTGGACGGCGAAGCCCTCGTGTGCGGTGACGAAGACGATGAGCGGGGGCGCAGCGAATCCGGCCAGCAGCTGGGCGACGTCGAGACCGGTGAGGCCCGCCATGTGGATGTCGAGGAAGACGACGTCGATGGCGGAGGGGTCGTCGGGGCCCGCCTCGACGGCGCTGCCGATGCGGCGCAGCGCCTCGGTGGCCCCGGTCGCGCCCTCGGCGCTGCGGATGCGGGGATCGGCGCGCAGGAGGTAGAGGAGTTCCTCCAGGGCGGGTTCTTCGTCGTCGACGGCGAGTACGCGCAGCATGGGCCGGAGTTTAGACCGACCGGCCAATGCGTCGGAGACCGTACACGCGCTCGGCCGTGGTGGCGAGGACGCGAGCCCGCTCGTCCTCGGTGAGGGCGTCGGTCAGGGTGCGTGCCGCGTCGACGACCTCCTCGTACGTCGCCGCGAGCCGGCACACCGGCCAGTCCGAACCGAACATCAGCCGGCCGGGGCCGAAGGCGTCCAGAACGGTGTCGGCGTACGGGCGCAGATCGCTCACGGTCCAGGAGTGCGCGTCGGCCTCGGTGACCAGGCCGGAGAGTTTGCACACGGTGTTGGGGCGAGCGGCGAGCGCCCGGAGGTCGTCGGCCCAGGGGTGCAGTTCACCGGCGGCGACGGGCGGCTTGCCGGCGTGGTCGAGTACGAAGGTCAGCTCGGGCAGCAGGGCTGCGGCCTCGACGGTGGCGGGCAGCTGATGGGCCTGGACGACGAGGTCGTAGACGAGCCCTGCGCCTGCGACGGCACGCAGTCCTCGCCGGACGTCGGGGCGCAGCAGCCACTCGAGGTCGGGTTCGCCCTGGATCTGGTGGCGGATACCGACGAGCCGGTCGCCGCCGGGGAGTTCACACAGCGCGGCAAGGGTGTCGGCGACGTCCGGCGCCGTCAGGTCGCACCAGCCGACGACACCCGCGACGAGGTCGCTGCCGTGGGCGAGGGCCAGGAACTCGGGGGTCTCCTCGGGGACGGTGACGGTCTGGACGAGGACGGTGGCGTACACCCCGACGGCGCGTGCCTCGGGCTCCAGGTCGGCGAGGGTGAACGTACGCCGGAGCGGGGCCAGTTCATCGCCGGTGATCCAGTCCTGGTCGCGCACCGACAGATCCCACACATGGTGATGGGCGTCGACGATCCGTTGCTGATCGGACATGTCACAGCTCCCAGACGACCGGGAGGCCGGCTTCGGCACCGTCCGACGAGTAGTCGTGCGCGACGTCGAGGAGCTCATCCATCCTGGCCTGCCAGGCGTCGTTGACGGGGAGCTTCTCCAGTTCGGCGAGGAGTGCGGCGTAGTCCTCGCAGTCGATGACGTGGAAGAGATCGGTGCCGCTGCGCCAGATCGTCCAGGACGTGGCGCCCGCTGCTCGGATCGCGGTGGTCAGCTCCGCGGGGACTTCGCGGTGCGCGGCCTCGTACTCCTCGATGCGGTCGGCGCGGACCTTGGTGTGCAGGGCGATTCTCATGTCAGTGTCCGTCCTCGGTCAGCAGGCCCTCGGCGCGCAAGTCGTCCCAGAGGGCGTCCGGAATCTCGCGGCGGAGCAGGGCGGCGGCGTCGCGCACCTCGTCCGGGGAGCGGGCGCCGACGAGCACTCCGGCGACGGCCGGGTGCGCGAGCGGGTAGTGGAGGGCCGCGGCCCGCAAGGGGACGCCATGGCCCTCGGTGACTGCTTGGATACGCAGGGCCCGGTCCAGGAGGGCCGGGGGCGCGGCCTTGTAGTCGTAGGTGGCACCGGGGCGCGGGTCGGCGAGCAGCCCGGAGTTGAAGACCCCGCCTAGGACGACGCTGCGGCCGCGGGCGGCGGCCTCGGGCAGCAGTTCGGTCAGGGCGGACTGGTCGAGGAGGGTGTATCGGCCCGCGCAGAGCACGACGTCGACGTCGGTGTCGCGCACGAAGCGGGTGAGCATCGCGGTCTGGTTCATGCCCGCGCCGATGGCACCGATGACACCCTGTGCACGCAGCTTCTCCAGTTCCGGGTATGCCTCGTTGAACGCGGTCTCCGCATGGTCGTCGGGGTCGTGCAGATACGCGATGTCGATGCGGTCGAGGCCGAGCCGTTCCAGGCTGTCCTCGATGCTGCGGCGTACACCGTCGGCGCTGAAGTCCCAGCGGCGGCGGTGCGTGGCCCGTACGGCGAAGCCCTCGGAGAGACCGTCGGACACGCTCCCGCAGGCGGCGTCGGTGTCGGCGGGCAGCGGGTCGAGCACCCGTCCCACCTTGGTGGACAGCACGTACGAGTCCCGGGGTCTGGCGCGCAGGGCCTCGCCGAGCCGTCGTTCGGAGAGGCCGAGTCCGTAGTGCGGCGCGGTGTCGAAGCAGCGGACGCCCTCGTACCATGCCGCGTCGACGGCGGCCGCCGCCTGTGCGGGGTCGACGGCGCTGAAGAGATTGCCGATGGCAGCCGCTCCGAAGGACAGCTCGGTGACCTCGACCGCGCTGCTCCCCAGCCTGTTGCGCCGCATGCTGCCGCCGCCCTCCCCGGTGATCGCTTCCTGCACACAGCGAATATTCATCGGATCACTTGGACACGTCAACACCTCGGGCACCATGAACCGCGGCACTTTCCGAGAAACCTGTCCGATCTATGACCGATCTGGGCGCAGACCGTTCACCGAGCGGGCAGCAGTGCCAGCAGCTGCGCCACCTCGTCGTCGGCGCAGCCCGCCAGCCGCTCCAGATCGGGCAGTGCCTTGCCGTCGGCCACCAGCCCGACCCGCACCCGGCCGCCGTATGTGGACAGGGCGATGGCCAGGGACTGACCCCGGGCCAGCGGCGCCATCGGATAGACGGCACGCAGCGGGCAGCCGCCGAGCGACAGTGCCGAGCGCGGCAGGGGCACGCTGGTGACCAGGACGTCGAAGAGCATCCTGGCCGCGTTCCCGGCGATCGGCGCGCCGAAGCGGTGGGCCAGCGAGGGCAGTTGATCGGCCAGCACGGCCACCGCGCCGGCACCGCGGAAGGGCCCTGCGGACTTGTTGCGGTCCATGGCGGTGCGGACGGCACGCAGCCGCTTCCAGGGGTCGGGCTCGGAGACGGGGAGCCCGAGCAGATAGGCGGAGAGCTTGTTCCCGGTCGCGGCGGCCTGGCCCGGTCTGCGGCGGGAGACCGGCACCAGGGCGCGCGGGTCCTCGGCGGGCAGCGGTTCGCCGCGCTCCAGCATCCAGCGGCGCAGCGCCCCGGCGACGACCGCGAGCAGGACGTCGTTGGTCGTGCCTCCGGCGGCCCGCCGGATCCGCTGGACGGCATCGAGGTCCAGATCCGCGGTGGCGAGCCGCCGGGTGCCGCTGGAGCTCGCGGTGAGTGCGGGCGCGCCGCGCAGATCGAGGCGGCTGGCCCGCACCATGGAGGCACCGACCCCGAACGCCCGGCCGAGATCCTCGATCCGGCCCAGCGCGAGGCCGGCCACCTGGCGCGGGCCCGGCATCCAGGAGCGGGGCGGGACCGTGCGCGCCCGGCGGGTGGGCATGCCACTGCGGGCGCGTCCGGCGCCGGAAGCGATCTCGTCGAAGATCCCGGCTCCGATGGCGACCGCGCGCATTCCGTCGGCGAGCGCATGGTGGAGCTTGACGAGCACGGCGAAGGAGCCGCCGTCGGCGCCGCCGATCACATACATCTGCCAGGGCGGCAGGCCCCGTTCGAGCGGCTGCTCCATCAGTTCACCGGCGAGCCGGGTGGCGCCCGCCATGAATCCGCCGTCCTCACCCCGCGACTCCGCCTCGGTCAGCTGCGCCCGCTCGATGTGCCGGTGCACATCGAAGTCCTTGTCCACGAACCAGGCCGCACCGCCGACCGGCAGCAGTACGTCCCTGACTCGCATCCGCAGCCGGGGAATCGCGGCGGCGCGGGCGCCCAGCAACTCCAGCACGGCCTCCGGGCCGACGCCGTGCGCCGGGTCGGGAGGAGGGGAGAAGACGGCGAGCGCGCCGAGATGCATGGGGTGGGCATCGGATTCGAGGTGCCAGAAGGCCAGATCGAGAGGTGCCAGTAGCTCAGTGCCCAACGGGTCCTCATGTCATCGAAAGACAAAAGACTGACGGAGTCGCAGTCAATCGTTCGCGGTCGGTTACGGTCAAGCACTGACATGTTACGTTCTGTTACTGTCGAGTAGTGATCAACTTTGCCGTCATTCGTGTTCCGGAATGACGAATTCACACCACACGCACTTGCCGCTGCCCCGCGGCTCCACACCCCACAGGTCCGCCAGCCGGTCCACCAGCATCAGACCTCGCCCGGACACCCCGGCCTCCCCAGCGTCCCGGCGCCGGGGCAGCGCGCTGGAACGGTCCTCGACGTCGACCCGCAGCCGCCGCTCGGGCCCGGTGAGCACTCGGACGGTGACGATCGCCCCGCCGTCGGTGTGCATCAGCGCGTTGGTGACCAGCTCGTCGGCGGCCAGCTCGACCTCGTCGGCCCGCGCCTTGGCGCCCCAGGCCCGTACCGCCGCACGGATCATGTGCCGCGCGGAGCTCAGCGCCTCCGGGTCGCCCTGTGCCACATGCTGTTGGAGCCTGCCGCCCGGCCGGGGTGCGTGAGCGGCCTTTCGGCGCAGCAGCAGGACTGCCACATCGTCCTCGCCGCCACGCTCGTCGACCTCCTCGCAGAGCTGGTCGGCCAGCCGCTGGAGGTCCTGCGGACCGTTGCGCACCATGGACGTCAGCAGCTGCATGCCCTCGTCGAGATCGGCGCCGGGCAGCTCCACCAGACCGTCGGTGAACAGCACCAGCGTCTGACCGGGGTCCAGCTCGACCGTGCTGACCGGGTATTCGAGCCGCCCGAACTCGGCCGAGAGCCCCAGCGGCAGCCCGCCCTCCACGGGCAGCCTCCGGCAGCTGCCGTCGGTGTCACGCACCAGCGGATCCACATGACCGGCCCTGACCAGCTGCACCACTCCGGTCGTCAGATCGGCCTCGGCGTAGGAGCAGGTCGCGAAGCGGTCGGTGTCCAGCTCATGGAGGAACACGGAGGCCCGGGCCATCACCGTGGCGGGACTGTGCCCCTCCGCCGCGTAGGCGCGCAGCACGATGCGCAGCTGCCCCATGACGGCCGCGGCATGCGTGTCATGGCCCTGCACGTCCCCGATGACGGCCCCGACCCGGCCACCGGGCAGTGGGATGACGTCGTACCAGTCACCCCCGATGCCCCGGCCCAGCCGGGCCGACCGGTACCGCACGGCGACCTGTGCGCCCGGCACGTCCGGGATCCGGCGCGGCAGCATGGCCTGCTGGAGCCCCTCGGCGAGATCGTGCTCCTGCTCGTACAGCATGGCCCGCTGCAGACTCTGGGCAATGGAACTGCCGAGCGCGACGAGCAGATTGCGTTCGTCGCCGGTGAAGCCGCCCTTGTCGCTGTAGAGCAGTCCGAGTGCACCGATGGGCCGGGCCTGGGCGATCAGTGGCAGATAGGCGGCGGACGTGATGCCGAGGTGGCTGATGTGGGGCCACAGGATCGGGTACGAGAGGGCGAAATCCGTGGCGGACTCGATGAAGCGGGGCGAGAGCGTACGTACCACTTCGCTCATCGGGTACGGCTCGTCCGTCCGGGTGTAGCGGGTACCGGGCACGAACGAGCCCTCCGGGCCGTCCGCCACCAGATGGATGCGTCCGGCCTCCATCAGGCCCACGACCAGGCTGGTCGCACCGAGATGCGCCAGGCCCTGCGAGTTCTTCAGCACGTCGATGACGTCCCGGACCGTCCGGGCGTGGGCCAGCGCGGCCGTGGTGCCCTCCACCAGACTGGTGCGGCGTTGCCGCTCCATGTCCAGTTCGCGGCGGGCGGTGGAGTCGGCCAGCTCCTGGGTGGCGTCGCGGACGATGCCGATGATGCGACGGGGGCGGCCGGTCTCGTCGCGCTGGATGAAACCCTGGGTATGGGTCCAGCGCAGAGTGCCGTCGCGTCTCAGGATCCTGAAATACGCGCCGTAATTTCTCTGCCCGCTCTTGAGTGCCTGCGCGACCATGGCGTCGAGCCGGACGCCCTCGTCCGGCGGCACCCGCGGCGCGAGCGACTCCGGACGGTCGCCGTATTCCTCGGCCCGCAGGTCGAAAACATCGAGTGCGGGCCGGTCCATGTGCATGAGGCCACTGTCGAGGTCCCAGTCGAAGCTGCCCATACGGTTCAGGGCGAGGCTGAGATCCGGGTGGGCGGGCCAGTCGTCGGGGAGTGACAGGGCACCCGCTACCCGATCATCCATGTGGGTCACTCTGTCATCATTTGTCCGATTCTTCGAGCGAACCCCGCCCCGGCGGGGGAGCCGGCGTCACGCATTCGGAACACCTCCCCGCCCCGTTCCGGGCACCGGGCGACAGCACCCCGGACCGCTCGGAAGGCCGCCCGCCCAGAGGTCGCAGGTCAGCAACGGATACCGTGTCCCGTGGAGCACGGTAAGTCCATCCTTACTTCTACCGTGCGCCGCACCGCCCGCCGTTCTAATCTAAGGACCTTCACTCCATGACCCGCCCCGTCCGCGTCGCCATAGTCGGAGCCGGCCCCGCCGGAATCTACGCAGCGGACGCGCTGCTGAAATCCGAGGCTGCACAGGACCCGGGTGTTTCGATCGACCTGTTCGAGCGGATGCCCGCCCCCTTCGGCCTGATCCGCTACGGAGTGGCCCCCGACCACCCGCGGATCAAAGGCATCGTCCAGGCACTGCACCAGGTGCTCGACAAGCCGCAGTTGCGGCTGTTCGGCAACGTCGACTACCCCGCCGACATCGACCTGGACGATCTGCGGTCCTTCTACGACGCGGTGATCTTCTCCACCGGGGCCGACGCGGACCGCGCGCTCGACATCCCCGGCAGCTCCCTGGACGGCTCCCACGGCGCGGCCGACTTCGTCTCCTGGTACGACGGACACCCCGATGTGGCCCGCACCTGGCCTCTGGAAGCGGAGAGGGTCGCCGTGCTCGGGGTGGGCAATGTGGCCCTGGACGTGGCACGCGTGCTCGCCAAAACGGCGGACGAACTGCTGCCGACCGAGATACCCGCGAACGTCTACGAGGGTCTCAAGGCCAACAAGGCCCTGGAAGTGCATGTCTTCGGACGTCGCGGTCCCGCGCAGGCCAAGTTCAGCCCGATGGAACTGCGGGAGCTGGACCACTCACCGAACATCGAGGTCATCGTCAACCCCGAGGACATCGAGTACGACGCGGGCTCGATCGAGACCCGGCGCGGCAACAAGCAAGCCAACATGGTCGCCTCAACGCTGGAGAACTGGGCCATCCGCGACGTGGGCGACCGGCCGCACAAGCTGTTCCTCCACTTCTTCGAATCCCCGGTGGAGATCCTCGGCGAGGACGGCCGGGTCGTCGGTCTGCGCACCGAGCGGACCGAGCTGGACGGCACCGGGAACGTCAAGGGCACCGGACGCTTCACCGACTGGGACGTACAGAGCGTCTACCGCGCGGTCGGTTACTACTCGCAGGAGCTCCCGAAGCTCCCGTTCGACGTGACCTCCGGCACCGTCCCGCACGCTGCGGGGCGCGTCGTCGAAGGCGAGGGGCCCATGCCGTCGGTGTACGTCACGGGGTGGATCAAGCGCGGCCCGATCGGTCTGATCGGCCACACCAAGGGCGACGCCAACGAGACGGTCGCCTGCCTCCTGGACGACCACGCCACGGGCCGGCTGCCCGCCCCGGAACAGCCCGAACCGGAGGCCGTCACCGCCTTCCTGGAGGAGCGCGGCGTCCGCTACACCACCCGCGAGGGCTGGTACCGGCTGGACGCGCACGAGCGGGCCCTGGGCGCGGAGCAGGGACGCGAGAGGATCAAGGTCGTGGAGCGCGACGCCATGCTGGACGCTTCCGAGCCACGCCCCTGACAGTAGGCACCGATGCCCGGTCGGCCACCATCGGCGGCCGACCGGAAGGGCAGCTCCGTCCGTCTCGGCAGAGCTGCCCGGCTTGTGATCCGCTCAACGGGCCTGCGGCGCCTGGACGTTGTCGCCGAACGTCCACCTCTTCGCCCCGTCCCGGTTGAGCGACCAGGCCATCAGGCCCTTGAGGCTGCTGCCGTAGCGGTTGCACGCCTGCGACACCCGACCGGGCGTCATACAGCCGCTTCCGGCACCCGGTCGGGCCGGGAGTCCCGGCATCCGCATGCCGTAGGGGACCTTGATCGTGGCGTCCTGGACGACAAGGCCCTTGTTCAGACAGTCCGTCTGCGCGGTGAATCCTTCGACCGTGCCGACGCGGTACGAGTCGCCCGCGCACCCATACACGCTGCCGTTGAAGTGCTGCATTTTCAGCCACCACAGGCGGCCGTTGTCCGCGTACTTCTTCACGATGGACAGACAGGCGCCCCGGATCGAGCCGTACGCGATGCTCCCACCGGTGACACAGGCCGTCTCCGGCACCACCGTCAGGCCGAAGTTCGAGGGCATCCGGGCGAGCACACCTCGACGATGCGAATGAGGTTGGCCTGCGGGGGCGACACCTGATTGATGTCGCCACTGCCGGTCGGACCGGTCTCGATCTCGATACGGTCGAAGTTGCACTCCTTCAGGATCGGCACCACCGCATCGGCGAACCGGTCGGCGACGGCACTGGAGTTGAGGTCGATACCCGCGATCGAACCCCTGATGGACATCAGGGTGGTGAGCCCGGCACCCTTCGCCCGTCACAACTCGGCCGGGGACGGGACCTTCACGGTCGAGTCCATTCCCGTCCTCCCGCGAGGCGGCCCCGGCAACCCGGGCCGGTTGTAGACGGAAGTCAAGTTAGCTTAGGCTTACCTAAACCTTCGCATTCCGCGCGGGATCCAACGGCTCCGTCCACCAACCCATGAGGAACACCCATGTCCCGGTTCACCCGCGTGCGTCGCCGGACGCTCGCCGCAACTGCCACCGCCGCAGCTTTCGTTCTCGTCCTCGGTGGTTGTTCGTCGAGCGACGACGGCAAGGAGACCTCCGGCGCATCCGGGAAGAGCGGCGGAGCGTTCCCCGTCTCGATCAAG
The DNA here is from genome assembly GCF_040295565.1 of Streptomyces sp. NPDC002785. Classification (NCBI taxonomy): domain Bacteria; kingdom Bacillati; phylum Actinomycetota; class Actinomycetes; order Kitasatosporales; family Streptomycetaceae; genus Streptomyces; species Streptomyces sp. NPDC002785. The sequence continues at coordinate 15,224 of NZ_JBEOVN010000143.1, forward strand.
AGTGCGCTCGGCACGGCCGAGATCAAGGAACAGCCCGAACGGATCGTCACCCTCGGCCAGGGCTCGGCGGAGACCGCCATCGCGCTCGGCCACACCCCGGTGGGCATGGAGAGCTACGAGTGGGGCAGCGACAAGACCGGCTATCTGCCCTGGATCCACGAGGCGGTGAAGAAGTCCGGCGACAAGCTGCCGACCCAGTTCACGGGCGGTGAGGACATCGACTTCGAGGCCATCACCGAGCTCGAGCCGGATGTCATCCTGGCGCCATGGTCCGGGATCACGCAGAAGGATTACGACATCCTCAAGGACATCGCCCCCACCGTCGCCTACCCCGATCTGGCGTGGAGCACGAACTGGGACCAGCAGATAGACATCATCGCCAAGGCGCTGGGGCAGCCGGACAAGGCCAAAACCCTCATCTCGAAGATCGAGAAGCAGCTGTCCGACGCGGCGGCGACCCGGCCGAACTACAAGAACTACAAGTTCTCGTACATCTACAACACCGGCCCCGGCACCCTCGGCGTGTTCAAGCCCGACGAGCAGCGCGTCAAGATGGTGTCCTCCCTCGGCCTCACCGTCGACCCGGTGGTGAACACCTTCAAGGAGACCAAGGGCACCGACTCGGCGCTCATCGGCCTGGAGAACGCCGAGAAGCTGAAGGCCAGCGACCTGGTCTTCACCTTCTACATGGACGACAAGTCCCGCAAGGAGATCGAGGCTCAGCCGCTGTACGCGGCGATCCCCGCGGTCAAGAGCGGCGCCGTGGTCTCCAGCAAGGACAACTCCTTCGTCACGGCCTCCTCGATCATCAACCCGCTCACCGTGCCGTGGGTGATCGACCGCTACCTGCCGCAGATCGACAAGGCCATCAAGTCCGCCGACAACAGCTGAGGCTGACCACCACCCACATGGCCACCACCACGCACGCACCACCGAGCGGTGCCGGCGCCTCACGTGCCGGCACTGCTCGGCGGATGTATTCCGTCGTCATCGCAGTCCTCGTCCTCGTTCTCGCCGTGTTCGCGAGCGTCATGTTCGGCAGCCGGACCACCTCGTTCAGCGATGTGCTGCACGTCCTGTCCGGCACCGCCGATCCGAATGTCACCACCATCGTCGAGAGCCGCTGGCCGAGGACCGCGCTCGGTGTACTCGCCGGTCTCTGTCTGGCCGTCGCGGGCACGCTCATGCAGGGCGTGACCCGTAATCCACTGGCCGATCCCGGTCTCCTCGGGATCAATGCGGGCGCCTCCGCGAGCATCGTCGCCGCGACGGCCTTCCTGGGGGCGTTGGGCAGTACGGACACCATGTGGTGGGCGCTGCCCGGTGCGCTGATCGCCGGTCTGCTCGTCCATGCGATCGGATCGGCGGGCTCGGGCGGCGGACTGGTGCGGCTCGTGCTCGCCGGTGCGGTGCTCTCCGCCGTGCTGATGGCGTTCATCCAGGCGGTGACCCTGAGCCGGCCGAAAGTGTTCGACAGCTACCGGTACTGGGTCGTCGGCGCGCTCGGCGGCAGGGACTTCGACGTCTTCCTGTCGGTTCTGCCGTTCGCCGTGGCCGGTCTGGTGATAGCCGCGATGCTGGGGCCCGGCCTCAACACGCTCGCACTCGGTGACTCGACCGCGGCGTCTCTCGGAGCGAATCCGGCCTTGGTCCGGGCGGGCGGGCTGCTTTCGGCCACGCTGCTGAGCGCTGCGGCAACTGCGGCGGTCGGCCCGATCGCCTTCGTCGGCCTGGCGGTTCCGCATGTGGTGCGGGCCCTGGTCGGTGTCGACTTCCGTGTGCAGATCCTTTTCTCGGCGCTGGTCGGTCCCGCGCTGCTGCTCCTCGCGGATGTCGTGGGGCGGGTGGTCATGCGCCCGCAGGAACTGATGGTCGGTGTCGTGACAGCGTTCATCGGAGCGCCCGCACTGCTCATTGCCGTACGCAGGATGAGGGGCAACGCATGACGTCGCATCAGGCCGGATTCCGTACCGCCTCGCCCAGAGGGCTCCTCACGATCGGCCGTTCGGTGGCGCTGCCGTGCCGGCGGGTGTCCGTGCTGACGGCACTCGTGCTGTTCGTGCTGCTCGTGGTGGCCGCCGTCGCCACACTGTCTCTCGGGCGGCTGGGCATTCCGCTCGCCGATCTCGCCGAGGCGGTGACGGGCGGGGCCGAGGGCAAGAACGCGTTCGTCCTGGAACGCCTGCGCGGCCCGCGTCTGGTGGTCGCCCTGGGCACCGGCGGAGCGCTCGGTCTTTCCGGGGCGCTGTTCCAGTCCGTCACCCGCAATCCGCTCGGCAGCCCGGATGTGATCGGGCTGGCGTCCGGCGCCGGAGCGGGCGCCGCGGTCACCGCGCTGATGTTCCCGGACACCGTGCCAGTGGCGCTCGGCGCACTGCTCGGCGCCGTCCTCGCCATGGTGCTGGTCCATGTGTCGACCGGCACCGGATTCCGCAACCCCGCACGGCTCGTCATCGCCGGGATCGGTGTCGCCGCGATCGGCACGGCGGTGACCCAGTACGTCGTCTACGCCATGGAACGGGACCGGGCCGCCGTCCTCACCGCCTACGTCAACGGCAGCCTGTCGGCACGGTCCTGGGACGACGCCACCACGATCTGGCTCGTGCTGCTGGTCGTGGCCCCGCTCACCGCCCTGATCGCACGGCGGCTGGACATCGGGGAGATGGGCGACGACATCGCGGGCGCACTCGGATCCGAACCCCGCAGCACGAAGACGGTCGCCATCGTGCTGGCGATCGTGCTCTCGGCGGGCGCCGTCAGTGTCGCCGGGCCCATCGCGTTCATCTCGCTGACGGCTCCGCAGATCGCCAAGCGGATCACCCGGGTCTCCGGCCCGCACCTGTTGCTGTCGGCGCTGACCGGCGCACTGCTGCTGGTGGTCGCGGATCTCTGCGCCCAGCAACTGCCGCTGTTCGAGAACCTGCCCGTGGGTATCTACACGATGGCCATCGGGGGCGTGTATCTCGGCTGGTTGCTGGTACGGGAGTGGCGCCGGGGAGTGCTGTGAGGCCCTTCGGGGGCTGTCACTCGCCGCTGAAGCAGGTGTACGGCGCCACCGACACGACGGCACGGCTGCCGCCGGGGCCGTAATACAGCGGCCCGACACGCTCCTGGGCCTGGGAGCGGTGGTCGCCGATCGTTACGAGGCCGACGCCGCGTCCGGGGACGATCTCCATGCCGGGCATCCTGCCACCATGACCGGACCCGGCTTCCCCCGCCCCAAGGCCTGTCTTGAACACGTTCAAGACAGGCCTTAGAGTCATCGCCAGCACACTTGAACACGTTCAAGTCGGGGAGTGGTCGTGTCAGTACTGGTCGGTCTGATCGTGATGCTGGGCATGCTGGTGGTGGTTCCGGTGGGGCTGCGGCTGGCCGGTGCGCCCGAGCTGGACCGGATGCGCCGCCTGTGGCCGCTCTTCGCCGTGCCCGGCGCCGTCGCACTCTGGCTGCCGCGCGGCGGGCCCGCCACCACCCTCGCAATCTGCTACGCGCTCGGGACCGCACTCCTCGCCCTGCACGCACCACCACGGCTGCTCCGCAACCTCGCAGCGTCCAAAGCCTCCGCTGTGGCGCCCACCGAGATCGCCCTGCTCACCGCCCTGGTCACGCCTTCGATCGCCGCCATCGCGTTGGTCGCCGAACGCTCGGGGCACACACTCTTCGGCTTCGGGCTCGGCATCCTGGCACTGACCGTGCCGCATTTCCACTTCGCCGGATTCGCCGCCGCGCTGATCTCGGGGCTCGTCTGCCGGATCGCCGACAGCGCCGCAGGAAGGTTCGCTGCACTGAGCGTGCCGCTGGGCACCCTGCTCGTCCTGACCGGCTATTTCATCGGGGACTGGGCCGAGCTGGCCGGGGCAGTCGTTCTGACAGCGGGAATGTGGACCGTCGCCCTGCTCACCTGGCGATCGATCCGCGGCAGGCAACGGGACCCGATCACCCGGCTGCTGCTCGCCACCTCGTCCGCCGTGCTCGTGGCCACCATGGTGCTCGCGCTGAGCTGGGCACTCGGCGAGGCCACCGGGCTGCCTCACCCCACGCTGACGTGGATGGCCGCCACCCACGGTCTCGGCAACGCACTCGGCTTCGCGCTCTGCTCCATGCTTGGCTGGCGCAGGCTCCAGAACCACACCGATCACGAAGGCAGGACCGAATGAGCACCTTCACCTACCCCGAGGTCGGAGCCACTCGCCTCGGCCCGCTCCCCGACGGCTACAAGCACCTGCACCACCGGACCCGGGTCGGGCGCGGCCGGGCCGACTTCGAGGCGGCGGGCGCGGCGGTCACCCAATGGCGCATGCATCGCACCAGCGGAGCCCGGGTCCGCGCGTCGGCGGCCCGCGCCGAGGCCGGGGCCTTTGTGCGGGTGTCGCTCGGCTTCGGCCCGTTCAGGTTCACCGCACCCTGCCGGGTCGTCTGGGCTGCGTACGAGAAGGACCGCATCGGATTCGGCTACGGGACGCTGGCCCGGCACCCCGAGTGCGGCGAGGAGTCCTTCGTGGTGGAGCTGGCGGACGACGGGGCTGTGTGGTTCACCGTCATGGCGTTCAGCCGCCCGGCGGCCTGGCACACCCGGCTCGCGGGGCCCGTCGTACCGGTGATCCAGCGGTGGTACGCCCGCCGGCTCGGCAGCACGCTGCGCCGGATCGTCAGCGAAGGCCGGTAACGACCTCCCCCACGATAGGGAGCGAGCAGCAGTGGTCGCAATCGCCTACGAGCCCGACAGCCTCAGCCCGCTC
>NZ_JBEOVN010000144.1:0-19718 GCF_040295565.1 Streptomyces sp. NPDC002785
AGGCCCAAGGGCCTGTCCGGCGGATCATGCCGCAGGTGCAGGGCTTGGCACGCCCATATGCGCCGATGAGCCACCGCCGCATCGGCCCTAAGGCTCCGACCGACCGGGCCCGTTGGACCGGCCGAGGCCGAACAGGTATCTGAGTCTCGCGATTCTTCTGAGTCTTCTGCCGCCTATGTGCTTGCTGAGGCCGGTCAGCCTCCTGCGTATGCGCCGCTTGAACCCTTTCGGGATCCGCTTCATCTGAGAGGCGGCGGTGATGTCCAGGCTGAGGTTGGCGAAGCCCCGGGTGTAGTACGGCTTGACCTCAAGGCGTCCGCTCCGGCCGCCGCCGGCCGGAGCCAGGTCGTCCGCCTTGCGGGCGCCGAACCTGCGCTGGGTGCTCAAGCCCTGGGCGCGGACATTGAGGTACACGTCCCACACCCCCGTCGGCAGCGGAGTGCCGTCCAGGGCGCGGGCGATGTCGATGTCGGCGGTGAAGCCCGCCGCACTGTGGTCGCAGTCGTGCCCTTGGACACGGGTGTGTGCGGGCAGTGGTGTGCTGCGGGTGGGGACGCGCACCTCGCGCCCGTCGTTCCGCAGCCGCAGGACCAGCTCGGTGGCGGGCTTTTGTGTGTCCACGTTCTCTATGTAGCCATGGCCGCGCAGCCGCAGGATGCCGCGTCGCCGGGTGCGGTGCCATTCGACGGCGTCCAGCCGGTCGTCCTGCCGCAGTTGGGCGGTGACGTCGTAGCAGGAGTCGGGGATGCCGGCCTTCGCGTCGTCGAAATGCGGGTAGGCGGCGTAGGCGTGCCCGTTCTTGACGACGACCTCGTGGGGAGGGCGGTGTTTGTCCCTCTCCGCGGTCAGGAAATCGATGACGTCGATCAGCTCCCGCTGCAGTCCGTGCTGTGCGCAGTGGGCGATCAGCCGGAGCGGTGCGCTCATCCGGACGGCGAGTTCCGGGGTGTAGAACGCGTCCAACTGCTCCTTGGCGATCTCCATGGCCTTCAGCCGGTCGCTCTCCTCCAACAGCGGGAAGCGCCAGGAGAAGGAGTCCAGCAGGCCGCCCCTGAAGTGCCGTAGCAGCGCGGCGTCACGCACGGGTCCCGGTTCGCTGTACGAGGTGATCGCGGTCATCAGGCGCCGGGCGACCTCGAGTCGTTTCATCACGTCACGGAAGTTGCTGGTGAGGTTGCCCTCGTCGTCGCGCTGTACCTTGAAGTAGCAGTCCTCGTCGGCGACCACCGAGATCACGGAAGCCTGCAGATAGGCCTTGGTCACGAAGAGGCGGTCCTCGCCCATGTGGATGTCCTCGTCGAAGCGCAGTCGGCGCTCCTCCAGGAACGAACGCCGCATGAGCTTGTGCGGCATGAGGGCGTACCAGACGCGGGAGGCGGCCAGATCGACGACCTCCTGGTTTGCCTCGAACATGGAGAGGGGCACCGTGCAGTTGACACCCACGTACTTGCCCAGCGTCACGTCGGAGCCGTTGCGCTCGGCCATCTCGATCATCCGGCGCAGAGCATGGGGGCCGAGGTAGTCGTCGGCGTCCAGGAAGAAGACGTAGCGGCCCCTGGCCAGCCCGAGGGCGACGTTGCGCGGGCCGCTCGGCCCTCCGGAGTTCTGCTGGTGGAGGACGCGCACCGTGCCGGGATGCTCGGCGGCGAACCGGTCCAGCTCCCGCCCGGTGCCGTCGGTCGATCCGTCATCGACGGCCAGGCATTCCAGTTCGTACGTGCCCAGCGACTGTTCGACCACCGATTCCAGGCAGCGCGTCAGATAGGGCATGGCGTTGTAGGCGCCGATGATGACTGTCACTGTTGGGTCCGACACTAATTCCCCCCCGGGAACCGTTCATGACGATTATGTTCACATAATTACCCGTCGTTCACGGCTTGTGCCAAGGTTTCAACTGCCTTGGGTCTGTGAACGGTTGATCTCCACCCATCCGACAGCGAGGGCCGCCGGAGGAAACGGGCGGCTCGAACGAGGCGTCGGCGCAAGGGGCGGGAGAAGAGAAGAGCCGGCCGCCCGGGAACAGGGGGGGTGGTTCCGGGGCGGCCGGTCGGATCGGTTTGCCGCGCGCCCCGGGGGGTTTGGGGCGAGCGGCCATCCGATCGGTGAGGAGTTCCGGAGCCAGAGGCTCCAGTGGTGTGCGCGAAGGCACGGCCAGGACGGTGCTGGGGAAGCTCCGGCCCGGCGTCGCCGGCAGTCCCCTGCGGGCGGGGTGTTTCTCTCATCTGCAGAAACCGTACGTCAGTCGACGGGGGACCGACAGACGGAAACGGATCCCGCCATCGGCCCCCCACACGTTCTCCACAGGCCCTCACGCGGCCCCCTCGCATCCCCGGCGAAAACGCCTTCCGTCACCGCCGGGGTTCGCACAGGTCAGATCTGGCCGAAAGCCTGCTCGATGACGTCGAGAGCCTCGTTGAGCAGGTCCTCGCCGATCACGAGCGGCGGGAGGAAGCGCAGGACGTTGCCGTACGTGCCGCAGGTGAGGACCAGCACGCCCTGGGCGTGGCAGGCCTTGGCGAGCTTCGCGGCGGCCTCCGGGTTCGGGTCCTTCGTGCCGGACTTCACCAGCTCGATCGCGATCATCGCGCCGCGGCCGCGGATGTCACCGATGACATCGCCGTTCGGCAGCTTCGCCTGCATCTCGGCGAGGCGGCCCTTCATGACCTCCTCGATGCGCTTCGCCTTACCATTCAGGTCCAGCTCACGCATGGTCTCGATGGCACCGAGCGCACCCGCGCAGGCCACCGGGTTTCCGCCGTACGTGCCGCCGAGGCCGCCCGCGTGCGCGGCGTCCATGATCTCGGCGCGGCCGGTCACTGCGGAGAGCGGGAGGCCGCCCGCGATGCCCTTGGCGGTGGTGATCAGGTCGGGGACGATGCCCTCGTCCTCACAGGCGAACCACTGGCCGGTACGGCAGAAGCCGGACTGGATCTCGTCCGCGACGAAGACGATGCCGTTGTCCTTGGCGAACTGCGCGATCGCGGGGAGGAAGCCCTTGGCCGGCTCGATGAAGCCGCCCTCGCCGAGCACCGGCTCGATGATGATCGCGGCGACGTTGTCCGCGCCGATCTGCTTGGTGATCTGGTCGATGGCCTGGGCGGACGCCTCGGCACCGGCGTTCTCCGCACCGGTCGGCCAGCGGTAGCCGTACGCCACCGGGACGCGGTAGACCTCGGGCGCGAACGGACCGAAGCCCTGCTTGTACGGCATGTTCTTGGCGGTCAGCGCCATCGTGAGGTTCGTCCGGCCGTGGTAGCCGTGGTCGAAGACGACGACCGCGGTGCGCTTGGTGTAGACGCGGGCGATCTTCACCGCGTTCTCGACGGCCTCGGCGCCCGAGTTGAACAGCGCGGACTTCTTGGCGTGGTCGCCCGGCGTCAGCTCCGCGAGCTGCTCACAGACCTCGACGTAGCCCTCGTACGGCGTGACCATGAAACAGGTGTGGGTGAAGTCGGCGAGCTGCGCGGACGCCCGGCGTACGACGGCCTCGGCGGAGGCGCCGACCGACGTCACGGCGATCCCGGAACCGAGGTCGATCAGACGGTTGCCGTCCACGTCCTCGATGATTCCGCCACCGGCGCGGGCGGTGAACACCGGCAGGGTGGACCCCACACCTGCGGCCACCGTCGCGAGACGGCGGGCCTGCAGCTCCACCGACTTCGGGCCGGGAATGGCAGTGACGACGCGGCGCTCCTGCGGAATAGCGGTCATGAGGGGCTCCTGTGGGGTGTTTCGGACGCTTTTCTGTCTGCAGGCTATGGGCGAGGCCCGGGGTTCGGCATGTTCCGTTCGGGAGTGGTGGCCGGACGAGGTTGTCCGCCACGGACATACCGACGGGCCGCGCGGCCGGGCTGCGGCGGTGCGCGGGCGGGGCGAAAGGCCCCGGGGCACAGGAGAGGACTTCCCGCCGGACCGCGTCCGAGGGGGTGGTACGGGGCACTAGATTGATGACTTCGGGCGCCTGCGCCCGGAGTTACCGGTCGGCGCTGGTCAGGGGACGAGGGACAGCACATGGACACCGAGGGCACGTACGACTCACGCGGCACCCGCTCCGGTCATCCGGTGCCGCGCCCGGCCGGCCCGCCACCGCCCGAACTGCCGCCCAGGCCGGGTTACGCCCCCGCCTCGGGCCCCTCCCTCGGAGACTGGCTCCGCATCCCGAGGCCCGCCGCGGAACCCGGTGTCTGGCGGCTCGGCCATGCCCCCCGGCCCGCCGAGGAGAAGGAGCGCACCCCGGACCGCACGCTGGTGAGCGGTGCGGTGATCTCGCTGCTGGCCTGCATCCTCATCTGGTCGCTCTGGCGCAACAACTACATCCCGTACTGGCGGGTTCCACTGAAGCTCTTCACCCCCGGCGACTGGTGGGGGCCGTTCGGCGGCGAGCCGCAGACCCGCGGAGCGGTCCGCGCGCTCGACATCTACCGTCTGCTGATCATCGGCGGCCTCGTCTACGGGTTCGGCCGGCTGGGCAACTGGCCGGCCGCCTTCGAGCGGTGCGTCGCCACCAGGGGGGCCGCCGCACGGGCGGGCGGGGCGGCGATCGGTGCCCTGCTGGTGTGGATCCTCGTCTGGAACGGGACCGTGCCGGGGATGGGGCTGGCCTTCGGTCTGGTTCCCGGCTCCTGGCTGGGCCCCGACCAGCCGATGTCCCCGGTGATCAGCTACGGGCTGTACGCCGTGCTCACCCTGTTGATCGCGTGGCCGTTCGCCGGGCCGGGGCGCTGGGCCGAGGTATGGCGCCGCAGCCGGTCCCCTCAGTCGGCACAGGACCGGGAAGGCCACGGCCCGGCGAAGCCGCACGCGCCCGGCGGTGCGGACGCCACCATCGTCGAGGGCAGCGAGGAGGACCCGGCCGAATGGCCCGATCTGCGCGCCGCCGGACAGCACCAGGCCGCCGCCGCGCTCGCCAGGGAAACCCGGTCCGGCCGGATGAACGATGTCGACTACGCCCGTATCCGACGCGCTTGGACGTCCGTGCGCGCCGACCACTCCCGGCTCTCCGCCTTCACCGACACCGTGCTGCGCAACGGCTCCGCCGCCTGCACCCACCCCTCCGGCGCACGTGACCTCCCGGCCCGCGCCGCCCGGCACGATCTGCTGGTCCAGCAGGTCAGGCTCGGCACCGTCGAGGACGGCGAGCGCAACCCGTACGCCCGCCGCGGCAGCGGCATCGCCCTCGACCCGGGGCTGCTGGGCACGTCCCTGCTCGCCGTCGGCCCGCCCGGCGCGGGCAAGAGCCGGGCCCTGATCCGGCCCGTCGTCGAATCCCTCGCACTCCAGGCGCTCGCCGGACAGGCCGCCGTCGTCGCAGTGTGCGCCGCCGGTACCCAGCTCGGGGGCGACCAGGGGTTCGACGTGGTCGTCAAGGTCGGCGACCCGTCATCCGTGCACGATCTCGATCTGTACGGCGGCACCACCGACCCGGACGAGGCCGCGACCGTCCTCGCCGACGGCTTGGTCGGTGACCTCCCCGAGGTGGACAGCAGACGCGCCGCCACGGCCCTCGCCCAGCTCCTCGGCCCCTTCCGGGCCGCCCACGGCCGTTTCCCCTCCGTACCGGAGCTGCGGGAACTCCTGGACGGTGTGCCCGGTGCCCTCACCGCTCTGCGGGAGGCGCTCGAGGCGGCGGGACACCCCGCCATGCAGCGCGAGCTCGACGGCCGCGCTCGCCAGTCCGGTGCGCCCGGCGACCCGGGCCCCGCTCTCGCCGACCGCGTCGCCCTGCTCGACCGGCCCGCTTTCACCGAGTTCTTCGACACCACGGGCAAGGCCCGCCCCTTCTCGCTGCGCGCTCTGGAACACCCGCTCCGGGTCCGTATCGATCTGCCCGAACGCGGCCACGCCGAGGCGTCCCGGGTGCTGGCGCGTCTGGTACTCGCCCAGTTCACCGCGAGCGCCGCGGCCCGTACCGACCGTTCCCTCTTCGCCTGTCTGGTCCTCGACGACGCGACCTGCACTCTGACCCCCGACACCGTCCGCGGAATCCAGCGGCTGCGCTCCGCGCACGCCGGGGCCGTACTCACCCTTCGCACCCTCGACGACGTACCGGAGCAGCTGCACACGGCGCTGCTCGGCGCGGTCGGCTGCCGGATGGCGTTCTCCGGAATCACGACGTGGGACGGGAAGAAGTTCGCCGAGGCATGGGGAACGGAGTGGGTCGAGACCCGTGACGTCACCCAGCGCACCGTCTTCGCCGACCAGCCGATGACCCGGGCCATCCACGCCTTCCGCAAACTGGTCACCGGCAAGGCGGTCACCACGGACGCGGTGACCGTGCGCCAGGTCGAGCGGGAACGCTGGTCGGCCTCCGAACTGGCTCACCGGGTACCGGCCGGACACGCGGTGCTGTCCCTGACGACCGTACGGGGGGAGCACGCGCCGCCCCTGATGGTGGATCTGAACGGCTGAGCGGAGCGGGCCCGCGGCGCCGGAGCGGTTACGGCGGACCCTGCCGCCCTGGCAGAATTGGTAGGAGCCGTTCATACGGGACGGCGAAAATCGACTCCCTGAGGTCTCCCGGTCCCCATGCCCCCCACTCTCGCCTCGCTCGTCCAGCATTCGGCGCTCAAACTCACGGTGCGTGCGGGGGCGGACCGGCTCGACGCACCCGTCCGCTGGGCGCACGCCAGCGAGCTGGCCGACCCCGTCCCGTACATGGAGGGCGGTGAACTCCTGCTCGTCACCGCCACCAACCTCGACGCCGAGAATCCCGAGGCGATGCGGCGGTACGTGCGGCGGCTGGCCGGGGCCGGAGTCGTCGGGCTGGGCTTCGCCGTCGGCGTCCACTACGACGACGTGCCGCAGGCGCTGATCGACGCCGCCGAGGAGGTGGGGCTGCCGCTCCTCGAAGTGCCGCGTCGCACCCCGTTCCTCGCCATCGCCAAGGCCGTGTCGTCGGCGATCGCCGCCGATCAGTACCGGGCGGTGACCGCGGGCTTCGAGGCCCAGCGGGAGCTGACCAAGGCAGCACTCGCGGGCGACGGACCCGGCGAACTCCTCACCCGGCTCGCCGCGCATGTCGACGGCTGGACAGCGCTGTACGACGCCTCCGGCGCAGTCGTCGCCGCGGCCCCCGAGTGGGCCGCCCGCCGGGCCGCCCGGCTCACGCCCGATGTGGAACGGCTGCGGGAGCGCCCCGCCCCGGCCAGCGTGGTCGTCGGCGACACCGACGACCGGGTCGAGCTCCAGTCCCTGGGCACCGGCCGCAGGGTCCGGGGCGCGCTGGCCGTCGGTACCGGCGCGGCACTGGGCACCGCCGAGCGGTACGCCGTGCACTCGGCGGTCGCGCTGCTGACCCTGACCACCGCCCGCTCCCGGGCCCTCCAGGGCGCGGAGCAGCGGCTGGGCGCGGCGGTGCTGCGCATGCTGCTCGCCGGCCAGCCGGACCACGCACGGGCCGTCGCCGGGGATTTGTACGGGGGGCTGCTCGACGCCCCGTTCCGGCTGGTCATCGCGGAGGCATCCGCCCCCTCGACACCGGCCTCGCTCGGCGAGGCGATGGAGGCGGCGGCCTTCCGGACCGGCGAGACCCTGCTGGCCGTGCCCGAGGGCGAACGGCTCGTCGTCCTCGCCGCGGACGGCGGAGCGGCGGTCGCTGCCTGCGCGGCGTACGCGGAGGCGCAGGAGGCCCAGCAGGCCCAGGAGGCGCGGCCCCCGCGCGAACCGGCGACGGCGGGGGAGGAGCAGGTGGTCGTGGGCCTGTCCGCACCGGCGGGCCCCATCGCCGTCTCCGCCGCGTACAAGCAGGCCGAGCAGGCCCTGTCGGTGGCCCGCCGCCGAGGCAGGGCACTGGTCGAGCACGAGGAGCTGGCGGCCGGCTCGGTGCTCCCGCTGCTCGCGGACGACGCCGTACGGGCCTTCGCCGACGGAATGCTCCGTGCCCTGCACGAACACGACGCCAAGGGCCGCGGCGACCTGGTCGCCTCGCTGCGGGCCTGGCTCTCCCACCACGGCCAGTGGGACGCGGCCGCGGCGGACCTGGGAGTGCACCGCCACACCCTGCGCTACCGGATGCGCCGGGTGGAGGAGATCCTGGGCCGTTCACTGGACGATCCGGATGTCCGGATGGAGCTGTGGCTGGCACTCAAGGCCACGAGCTCCTTGTCGACGCCGGAGGCGTAGCCGGAGCAGGAGGCCATGAGCCCCCTGTCGGAGTCGTGGCCGGAAGGGCGTGAGCCCCCTCTGTCGGCGCCGTAGCCGGAGCAGAGGGGGAAACCGCGCCCGGTCGGTCCGGGGCGTCAGGGACGGAACCACGCCCCGGCGCGACCGGACATTCCCCGATCACGTCCACGCATCCGACAAACCGGCGTGTCGCCGCCCTGCACTGCTCCATGCCGGACAAACGCCAGGTAGACCGCGCGGCCCTACGGTGGGGGCAGCACACCCCACGACTCCGAAGGGCCGGAACCTCCATGACTTCCACCCACGCCTTCTGGCTTGCCGGCCGCCAGGCCACTGGTGAGGACAGCTTCGACGTCACCAACCCCTGGGACGGCCGTCTCGTCGGCACCGTCAGCGTGCCGACCGACGCCCAGATCGAGGAGGCCGTCGCGGCCGCGCACGCCGTGCGCGAGGAGTTCGCCGCGACCCCGGCCCACGTCCGCGCCGCCGCGCTCGATCACGTCGTACGGCGCCTGGTGGAGCGCACCGAGGAGATCGCCCAGCTGATCTCGGCGGAGAACGGCAAGCCGATCAAGTGGGCGCGCGGCGAGGTCGGCCGTGCCGTCTCCGTGTTCCGGTTCGCCTCCGAGGAGGCCCGCCGCTTCAATGGCGGCGACGCCCAGCGCCTCGACACCGACGCCGGTGGCACCGGCCGTCTCGGTCTGACCCGACGCTTCCCGCGCGGTACGGTCCTCGGCATCGCACCGTTCAACTTCCCGCTGAACCTGAGCGCCCACAAGGTGGCCCCGGCCATCGCCGTCGGCGCCCCGATCATCCTCAAGCCCGCCCCGGCAACCCCGATCTCCTCGCTGATCCTGGGCGAGCTGCTGGCCGAGACCGACCTGCCGGCCGGTTCGTGGTCCGTGCTCACGGTGCCCAACGACCGGATGCCCGCCCTGGTCCAGGACGAGCGCCTGCCGGTCATCTCCTTCACCGGCTCCGGTCCCGTCGGTTACTCGATCATGGAGTCGGTGCCGCGCAAGCACTGCACCCTGGAGCTCGGCGGCAACGGCGCCGCGGTCGTCCTCGGCGACTACGCCTCCGACGAGGACCTGGACTGGGCCGCGACCCGTATCGCGACCTTCTCCAACTACCAGGGCGGCCAGTCCTGCATCTCGGTGCAGCGCGTCATCGCGGACGCCTCGGTCTACGACCGGCTCGTCCCGAAGATCGTCGCGGCCGTCGAGGCCCAGGTCACCGGCGACCCGTCCGACGCGGCCACCGACGTCGGCCCGCTGGTCAGCGAGGACGCCGCCCAGCGAGTCGAGTCCTGGGTCGACGAGGCCGTGCAGGCCGGCGCCCAGCTGCTCACCGGCGGCAAGCGGGACGGCGCCACCTACGCGCCGACCGTGCTCGCCGAGCTCCCGGACGGCGTCACCCTCTCCGCCGAGGAGGTCTTCGGACCGGTGCTCTCCGTGCAGAAGGTGGACGGCGAGGCCGAGGCCTTCGCAGCCGTCAACTCCTCCAAGTACGGCCTGCAGGCAGGTGTGTTCACGCACGACCTGCAGACCGCCTTCCGCGCCCACCGCGCCCTTGAGGTCGGCGGCGTGATCATCGGGGACGTCCCCTCCTACCGCGCGGACCAGATGCCGTACGGCGGCGCCAAGCAGTCCGGCGTCGGCCGTGAGGGCGTCCGCTACGCCATGGACGACTACACCTACGAGCGCGTGCTGGTCCTCACCGGCCTCGCCCTGTAGTCCGCGAACAGGATCGAACCGATCCACCGACGCCGCCTGTAATCCGCCTGGACAGCACGACAGCAGGCGGTGGACGAACGGCCGGAGCCCACTGTGCGGGGGCTCCGGCCGTTCTCATGTATCCGCGCCCTGACATGGGAAGACTGTCGGATGGCTGGTTCCTATGGCGTAGTGGGAGCACCGCGGGAGCACGAGCCGCTACTCTCCGCCCATGGCGAACGTAGTGGCAACGCCCCCCTCCTGCTTCAGCGAGAGGGGGCGGTTTCATGTTTCCGGGGTCAGCCGTCCAGTGGCTCAGCACCATGCGCAGCGGCAATTTGGTCGATGCGTGCGGCGAGATCAAAGTCGGCGTTGGTCAGCTTGAACCCAGCGTCATGCGTCGTGATCCCGAACCGAATGTAGTCCCACCGAAGATCGATGTCCGCGTGGTGCCCAATAAGGCGTTCCACGTCGGCGACGTGCACAATCATGGCGATGCCACCGTGATACCGGATCCCGAACCGCCGAGTGATCTCATCCCCTGCACGGCGCCATCCTCGCAGCTCCAGCAAACGCCTCTCGATCGCACCGTCCGACAGCGGGGTCGGTCCTCCGGCCATGCTCAGCTCCCATCCATCGCGGGCGCCAGCACCTCCGCGAGATCCTGGCCGATCGGGGCATCCTGCCAAGGCCGCATTGCCCGCTCCAGGGTGACCAGCTCGCGGACCATGCGGGCGGACCGGGTCTCGACGGCGATCGTCGCCACAGTCCGCGCGATCTCCACCGCCTGATCCGGCTCCCGCGCGGCAGCAGCAGCTGTCGCCTGCCGAGCCATGTACACCCCTCGGTCGCGGCGGGCGGTCTCCGGGACGATTGCGAGGACTTGTGACCACAGGCTGCCCGCTTCGGTACCGAGTCCCAGACGGCCATAGCAGGTGGCGCGTTGGATTTCCAGGTACCCCGGTGTCCGGCGACACGCGTTACCCCACGGCAGGTTGTCGTCGACCGAGGAGAGGAGTCCGTCAGCCTGGTCAATGAGTTGATCCACCGCGTCCCGGTCGCCGACCAGGCTGGCCCCATGAGCCTGTTGCTGGAGAGACATCACCCGCACCTTCGGGGCAAGGCGCCCGGCGTCGTCGAGCGCCGCCTCACAGAGGTCGATGACCGCGTGTCCGTCGCCCAGGTCAGTGCGTACCTGCGCTTGATTGACCAGGCTGTACCCGATGAGATGCGGGTCACGTGACCGAATCGCGATTTCCTGTGTCACCCCACGCCAGAATGCCGCGCCGTCCATATCTCCAGCGTCCTGGTACAGCCAACCCACCAGGGCCGCGTATGCGGCACCAACGCGGAGGAGTCCGCGGCGTGTCTCGCCCTTCGCTGACCGCACCAGCTTGTCAATCAGCTGATACTGCGCAGACACGGTGCCGATCAGGTCGTGCGGCCCGAGGAGCATGTCGGCCCTGTAGTGGCCTTCCAACTGCTGTTGGAAGTAGTCGATCAAGGCGGGGGCGACGTGCTGCGGCGCGACGGGTCCGGCGACGAGCGCGGCGGCGGTGACGCCCATTAATGCGCGTCGCTTCACATCTGCCTCTTCGTGGTGCTCGGGCCGGATCCAGCCCGGCGGGGTGGTGAAACCGAGGTCTTCCGGCCATCGGCCGAGCGCGTCGTGGATGACGATCGCGGTTTCCTCGGCTGGCCATCCGGGGCGCTCGCCCTCCCATCGGCGCCATGTCCTCGCGGACACGGTGAACTGGCGGTCGTCGAGCAGAGCTTGCCCGCGCTCCGTGATGGCTGTAGCGGCGGCCTCCATGGTCCGCCACCCAGCGCGGAGCCGGGCGGCCCTCAGTGCGTCGTTGCGGCTCATGTGTCCAGTCTGGGGTGTCATCGTCCATGCTCCCGGCTGTGGCCGCTACGTGGCCACGCGTGGCCATTCGACGACCTATTACCTAACCGACGTGCACACACATCATCAGGGTGTGACGGCAGGGCTTACAGCGAACTGGCTGGACGCCCCTCAAACGACGTAGGCCAGGGACCGACATGGCAATGACGATCAAGGTGTACGAAGTCGACCGGCACGGCCGGACGCAGGTCATCCGCCCGAAAGCCGAGGTCGTCCCGCTCAAGGCCGCGCCCCAGAAATCGGCGTACCCCGACTGCGAGTGCGACCGGTGCAAGGGCGGGCAGCGGTGATCTCCCGTCCGGTGCCGGGCGCGGAGGCTACGGAGCCCGGATCCGGCTGGTGCCACTGGCACAAGGGCCCGTCCGGTACCGCAGTTCTGGTCGATGTCGTCGAGCAGGGTTCCAGCCAGGGGACCGACCTGTACGCGTGCGCCCCGTGCCGCGAACAGCGCTGCCTCACCCCTTACCGCGAGCATCCATGACCGCGCCGGACGAGCGGCCCTTTCCCGACCCGCGAAACGCTGACGAGGGGACCGGGCCAACGGCCGCGCCGCTTCCCCCGCTGCTGCCACACCTGCCGAAAGGCTCATCAGTGATCCCTTTGAAGAGGCACGCCGGCCCCGATCCTGAGGGCGCCGCACCAGTTGACTATGGGGTAGTCACGCACGGCGCCTTACCGCCGACGGGGACGGCAGAGCTGATGCTCCGCAAGCGGCCGGAAGTCCTGGTGCATACCCGCCGCGAGCGGGAGTTGGCGGTCAGCCACTGGCTGCTCGCGGCTGCCCCGAACATGAATGAGGCCCGCACGCAGTGGGCGACGAGAGGTATCGCGCTCCTGCGCTGCGGCGGGGTGTTCGCTGCGGTCCGTATCTCCGCCGGCATCGTGCAGGCTGCCGCCGGTACTGAGGACCCCGGGCGTATCGGCACCTACCTGCGGGAAGCGCTCCAGGGCCCGGTGTTCATCGACACATCCTCCCGGCGGTATTACGTGCTCGTGCCCGTGAGTGCGTCACAGCTCCGGCAGTGGCATGGCCATGGGCCGGACGTCGAATGTCTCGGCCCCGGGTCATTCCTCAGCGTCCCGCGCCCGCAGTGCAGCGAACCGGATGTGTTCCGGTCGTACTGGTGTGTGCCGATGGACGGTCCCGGCACCTTGTGCAGTCCGGAAGCGGTCTTGCAGGTCATTGCCTACGGCAGCTATCAGCGACGTGTCGGGAAGCGTCTGGCGGCGGAGGCGGACCAGGACGGTCATGGATAGGACGACAGTGGATGCCGCGGAGCAGACGTACCGCGTGCTGCTGGGCCACACCCTGGCGTGTGCGGTCTGCCGTGCTGGTGCGCGGTGCGAGAGAAGGCGTGCACTGAGGCGTGCGTGGAGATCTTTTTGCCGCCGTGACAGCCGGACGCCTTCAGGGCAGGGGAGGACGGCGCCCCGAACACGCTGACGATACTCCGTGACTGGCCCAGCAGCCGGCCCCGGTTGCGCTACCGGCGGGAGATGCCCGACGACCGTGACGTGCGGGGTGTGCTGTGGGCCAGGTGCTCGCAGAACAGCAGGGACAACCGCAGCATGCCGACAGGCAAGCCGGTGTGGAAGCTCGTGCATCCCTCGCGGCAGCGGGAAACGATGCAGGCGATGCTCTGCCAGGTGTGCGTGCGGCCCGCGCGGACACCGCTGGGCTTCGTCTTCCTCGCTGGCCCCGACAGTACGTCGCTCATCACCGCGCAGCCGCCGGTGTGCGGGAAGCATGTTCGTGCTGCGGTCCGGTTGTGTCCGTACCTTGACGGCAGGCCGCGGGTCTACCTCGCCCAGAGCGCGCCCCTGTACGGCGTGTACCGCTGCGTGTACGGCCTCGGGCCGGACGGCAACGTGCGTGTCGTCGCGCAGCCTGACAAGCCGCTGCCCTACGGGCACGAGGGCCTTTCGACGTTTCTGGCCTCTCAGTTGGTGCGGCGGCTTCACTTGCGTCTGGGGCCGGGCCAGCTCGCGGTGGGTGAACCGCATGAGCTGCAGCTTTTTGGTCAGCTTGGCGGCTGCTCGGGCTCGTGGAGCCCGGGAACGGATACCCGCAGGTCAGGCAACTTCACATGCGAGTGGTGTGCTGGTCCAGGATGGCCCGCAGCCGGTCGAGGCTCTCGGCCTCACGCACGCCCCGCTTGGGCAGGACATCGAGGTACATGATGTTGGGGTCCCGGCTGAGCAGGACGAAGTGACCTGCCGTCTCCCGGTAGCCCTGGAAGACGGACCACTTCTGGACCAATGTGCTGTGGTCGCTGCGGCAGGTGATCCCGGCCGGAGACACGGTGGCGCGGTACTCGCCCTGCCATCCGGTGATCCGCTGCACGTGGGCGGCCTGTAGCCGCGGGTACCCCCACACCACCAGGACGACGAACAAGAACAGAACCGTCGAGACCACGTCGATACTCCCGCGGCCCACGGCGGAGAGCAGCCACTGCCCTACCCACAGTGCGAGGAACACGCCCCGCAGCAGTAGCCCGGTCCGCTTGATCCGCTCGCGGACCCGCAGGCCGACCAGTGTGTCGGCGGACTGGGGCCGGTACACCAGCTGGACCGCGGTCTGCTCGTCCACGACACCGTCAGAGGTTTCCGCGCTGTTGTCCGTGCTTTCGGTGCTGCGGCCCTCGGCCATGATCCCTCCCTGGTACGAAGAATTGCGGATCCTACCGAACCTCAGTGCTGGGGCGGACGGCCGCCGTGACATGCGCGATCTCTACGAACGGATCACCCTGGTGCGGGCCGACGGCGGGTACGCGGACAAGCTGGGGCCAAACAGCTTCGAGGGGAAGTTTCGTAACATCGTTCATAACGCAGGTGAAGGGGGAACACCATGGTCAGAACCGAAGAGATCGTGCGTGTCGCCCATGACGCGCACCGAGCCTGGCAGTCCGTCACAGGGGATCCTGCTTCGTCTCCGCGGTGGGACGAGGCGCCCGGCCGGCAGCGAGTCAGCGCTATTGACGGCGTCCGTCACGCGCAGAGCGGCGCGACTGCCGAGCAACTGCACGATGGCTGGTGTGACTTCGAGGCGGCTGATGGATGGCAGTACGGGCCGATGACGAACGAGATCGCCCGTACGCATCCGTGTCTCGTCCCCTATGCCGAACTCGCGCCTGATCAGCACCGGATGGACGACCTGTTCCAGGCCGTCGTGACTGCCCTCAGCAACCAGGAGGCTTGAATGGCCACTCCCTTGACAGCTACTGCCGTCCTTACCGCCCTCCGCGCCGAGGGCGTGCGCGTGGTGGAGGTCGGCAACTGGCGTACACACAACCGGAACTCGAAGGGCGCGTGGGGTCCGGTCAACGGGTCGATCGTGCACCACACGGTGACGAAGGGCACCGCGTCCACCGTGGCCATGGTCCGGGACGGGTACGCGTCACTGCCGGGACCGCTCGCCCACGGCATGATCGCGAAGGACGGCAAGGTTCACATGGTTGGGTGGGGCCGCGCCAACCACGCCGGCGGTGGCGATCCGCGCGTCCTCGAACAGGTCATATCCGAGTCCTACGGCACCCGCCCCACCCCGCCAACCCGCGGTAACAGCAATGGTGTCGACGGCAACGCGCGCTTCTACGGCTGGGAGTGCGAGAACCTCGGCGACGGCAAAGACCCCTGGCCCAAGGCCCAGTACGACGCGATCGTCCGCGTGCAGGCCGCGCTCTGCCGGAAGCACGGCTGGTCCGCGAAAAGCGTGATAGGCCACCTGGAATGGAGCTCGGACAAGGTCGACCCCCGCGGCTTCACCACGGCCAAGCTCCGCGCCGATGTGGCTGAACGGCTGAAGCACCCCGCGAGCTGGAACCACGGCTCCGACCCGAACGAGGAGGACCCCATGGCAGGGATCACCAAGAAGGACATCTTCGATGCCGTATGGAAGACCGACGCGATCGGCGGTCCGGCAGACGCCGCGGACCACAAGACGAACCCGACGTGGCAGGCGCAGTCCATCTTGAAGGACGTTCAGGCCCGCATCCGTCGCATGGACAAGACTCTGGCCGCCCAGTCCGCCGCGATCACCGCACTCGCGGGGCAGGTCGGCACGGGCGCCGACACCGAGACCATCGTCGCCGCGGTCGAGACGGCCATCAAGAACGCGGTCATCGACGTCAACATCAACACCAAGGAGACCTGATGGCGTCGATGTTCACGGCCGCGTTCCGGGCTGCTCCGGGGAGCGCACTGCAGGGAGTGCCGCGCTGGCCCTGACCGCGATCAGTGCGTCCGGCAGCGGTGAAGGTCCGGGGCTCAAGGAGACCGTGCGGGCCCGCAGGTGACTTCGTCGAGCAGCGGCGACCGGGCCGCCGGCGAACTGGCCGAGATGCGGGGCGAGATTCGTACCGGGTTCGCCGAGCTGAACGGGCGCCCTCGACCTTGCGCTGCAACGCACGGAGCAGACCGAGCCGGACATCGACGCGCTGCAGAACTCGAAGTGGTGGAAACCCTCCAAGGTCGCCTCATCATTACTGTCCCCGATGAGGTGACCGCCCGGGGCCGCACGGTCCGAGACTTGCAGGACGCGGTGAGCATTCTGGTGGCCGCCGCGCCCGTGGACATGTCGACCGGCAAGGACAACTCCTCATGACCGAACACGTTGTCAGTTCCCGCTCCCGCGGATTCCTGTTCCTCGACTCACACCCGGCCGGCTGCGCCCGGCTCGTCCAGGACATGTGGCAGGCCGTCCCCGAACCGGCACCGGACGGTCGTACGGACGAGGCGCCCGTCGCGCTCGTGATCGGCTCGTCTGCCGGGTACGGGCTGGCCGCCACCATCGCAGGGCTCGCCAGGGCCGGTATCCGGGGCATCGGCGTGTCCTTCGAGAGGGCGCCCGGCCGCCGAACCGCGACCGCCGGCTGGTACCGGACCGCTACGACGGCCGAACTGGCCGCGAAGGCTGGGCGGGACTTCGTCTTCCTCAACGGCGACGCGTTCTCGGACGAGATGAAGGACCAGGTCGCCGACCTGCTCGAGCAGCGCTTCGACGGCCGCCTGGACCACCTTGTCTACTCGGTGGCCGCGCCCCGCCGTACCGATCCGGACACCGGTGTCACCTACGCGTCCGTACTCAAGCCAATCGGTGAGACGTACCGCACCAAGACCCTCGTCTTCGACAGCGAGGGGTCACCCGAGGTCACGACTGTGGAGACCGGGCCGGCCGAGGGCGACGACATCGAGCAGACCGTCGCCGTCATGGGCGGTACGGACTGGGCCCGCTGGATCGACCACCTCGCCGGGCGCGACTTGCTGGCCCAGGGGTTCGCCACTGTCGCCCTGACCTACATCGGGTCTCCGTTGACCGCGGCGATCTACCGGCAGGGCACCATTGGCGCGGCCAAGGCCCACCTGGAACAGACCGCCCGCGACCTGAACGACCGGCTCGCCAAGGAAGTCGGTGGCCGGGCCCTGACCTCCGTCAACGGGGCCGCCGTCACGCAGTCCAGCACGGCCATTCCCGGCATCGCGCTCTACGTCGGGCTGCTGCGCGGCGTCCTCGACGACGCAATGGTCCCGCCGATCGCCCAGCTCACCCAGCTCTGGGACCAGCTCACCGGCACCGCGCCCCTCGATGTCGACGACGAGGGCCGTGTGCGCCTCGACACCTGGGAGTTGACCCCCGCCGTCCAGGAAGCCGTCGCCGAGCGCTGGCAGACCGCCACCACGGACACCATCTCGACTCTCGCCGCCCTCGACTGGTTCACCACCCGGGTACAGCAGCTCTACGGCTTCGCCGTGCCCGGCATCGACTACACCGCACCCGTCGAGACCGACGTCCCTTGGCCCCACCACGCCACCTGACCCCCAGGAGGCGCGCGATACACGAATTGTCCGACGAACATCCGCGTCCGCACATCGGCACAGCCGTAAGGGGCCCCGTCCATTAGGCAGGGGCCCCTCCGCGTTCGTCCAGGGCCGTCCGGGGCGCCGGTACCGCACGCGCGATCCAACCCGGCCCGACGCGGTCTGTGGGCCGGAGCGTCGGCACCGCGTTGAGCAGGCTGCACAGCTTGTCGAGCTCGCCGGCACACCGCGCTCGGCGGCCGGCCCCCGATCAGCCGACTGTCACCAACGCCATGCCGCAAGTACACCTGGGTCCGGTGCTTGCACTGTCACGGGGCCTGGTGAGCGCCGTCTTCGCTCCGTATGAACCTCACCCGGCCGGGCATTGACGGAGCGGCGTCACGGCTTCGGAATGCCGACGGAGGGCCATCGTGTCACGCTGAGGTGGGGGATCGCACCGGTCCAGCATGCTCGGCTGACCGGATGGCCCTGCCACCCAAGGAGGCAGACGTGGCCAGTAACGCCGCCCAACCCAAAACGGCCAATGCCAACCCGCGCCCGTGGCATGGACCCACGTCCGGTACCACCCTCTTCGCGGCAGCACTGATGATCTTCGGTGGAGCGATGGCGGTCTTCGAGGGAATCGCGGCCATTGCCAGGAACGAGCTGTTCATCGCGACGCGTCACTACGTGTTCGAGTTCAGCCTGGCGGGCTGGGGATGGGTCCACCTCATTCTGGGCATCGTCCTCGTCCTCGCGGGGTGCGCCGTGCTCAGCGGAGCGCTGTGGGCGCGCTATTTCGGTGTATTCGTGGCAGGGCTGGGAGCGATCGCCAACTTCCTGTGGCTGCCGTACTACCCCCTATGGGCCATGGTGCTGGTCGCCGTCAACGTCTTCATCGTTTGGGCGCTGTGCACGGGTATGCACAGAGAGGCCGGCGCAGGCCGGGTGGCCTGACGCAGACGTATCCACCGGCCAGGACCTGCGTGCGCGTCCCGCGCGAGCTTCTGATCCGCTCCGCCCCCGAGAACTGACGTGCCGAACCTGACGCCCTTTCCTGGAGTTCGGTCACCTTTTCCGGGGCTTCGAGCACACGGCTCGGAGGCTGGAGACTCGTCGCGGCTACGCCTCGGGCCGCAGCAGCTCGCCGTAGCAGCGCCTTGCCGCTGGCGAGGACATCACGAAGGACCCCGACAACCCGTGGCGGGAGAACGTCCGGGCACAGACCGCGCAGGGCAAGCGGTTTGAGCGAGTGCGCCTGGTCGACGATCCGCTCTCCGACGGGCAATGGTTCCTCTGGCCGGCGGGCTCGGCAACGTCGCATCGGGCGAGGGCAGGCCGACGCCGTCTGCAGCTGACCTGTCCGCCTGGACCGACGGGGTGGAACGCCCCGACGTGACAGGTGAGCTGCAGGGCAGCCCGGCCGGCCTGGAGACGCAGTACCGCTCTTGGCGGCGCCAGTTGGCGGGTGGCCGCGCAGCCCGCCAGGAACTGGCCATCGTGGGGAGCTCGGCCACGCAGACCATCGCAGGGGTGGAAGTGGCCCGCGTCCCCGGCCTGTTCCAGACCGCCGTCTACGCGCGGCTTGCCTTTGAGGCAAACGGGAGCGAGACCTCCGTACCAGGACGACGGGGGGACGATGGATCGTTTCTACGGGTACAGCGCCGCCGCCATTGCTGACTGCGTGGGTACGGAACGCCTGCCGTGACGGGGTAGTCCGCCGTCACGGTCGCGGTCACGGAACCGCTGGCGATGACGGACCCGACCCGCGCGGTCGCCCCGGCCCGGCGCTGCTTTGACCACGCGTAAGGCGACTGAGGAGATCGGTATGGACGGGAACACCTGGGACGGCGTGGAGCGGCTGCGGGACTGGCTGGACGCGGAGGCGACACCGACTGCGGCCGGGGACGTCAAGCTGCTGCGCGTGCTCAAGATCGGGGAGGAGTTCGGAGAGGTCGCGGAGGCCGTGCACGGGGCGATGGGGGCCAACCCTCGTAAGGGCGCCTCCCACACCTGGGACGACGTCCACAAGGAGCTGTGCGACGTCATCGTGACCAGCATGGTCGCGCTCGCATCGTGCACACCGGACGCGCGCAAGCTGCTGGACGAGAGGCTGGAGCACGTGGTGAACCGGGTCTCTGCCTGACCGGGCACGCCACTGCCCCGGCGACCGTCACCGG
>NZ_JBEOVN010000145.1:0-19574 GCF_040295565.1 Streptomyces sp. NPDC002785
TGTGGGGTGCCACGGGGGTGGTCGCAAATACGGTCTCACCACCGCGGGCCCCCCCCCCCGCCAAACCCACCGGCCAACGGGCCGGTCGCATGGCCGATCGTCCGGAAGGAGGGACGTCGATGAGCACGAAGGACTTCGTCGAGAAGGACTACTACAAGGTCCTCGGCGTCCCCAAGGACGCCACCGACGCCGAGATCAAGAAGGCGTACCGGAAGCTCGCCCGCGAGTTCCACCCGGACGCCAACAAGGGCGATGACAAGGCGGAGGAACGCTTCAAGGAGATCTCCGAGGCGAACGACATCCTCGGCGACACCAAGAAGCGCAAGGAGTACGACGAGGCGCGCGCCCTCTTCGGCAACGGCGGCTTCAGGGCCGGACCCGGAGGCGCCGGAGGCAACTTCAACTTCGACCTCGGCGACCTCTTCGGAGGAACCCAGGGCGGGGGCGCGGGCGGCGGAGCCGGCGGTTTCGGCGGCGGCGGTCTGGGCGATGTCTTCGGCGGCCTGTTCAACCGGGGCGGCACGGGGACGCGGGTGCAGCCGCGCCGCGGCCAGGACATCGAATCCGAGGTGACGCTCAGCTTCATCGAGGCGGTCGAGGGGGCCACGGTCCCGTTGCGGATGTCCAGCCAGGCGCCCTGCAAGGCATGTTCCGGCACCGGTGACAAGAACGGCACCCCCAGGGTCTGCCCCACCTGTCTCGGCACCGGCCAGGTTTCGCGCGGAACGGGCGGCGGCTTCTCACTCACCGACCCCTGCGTGGACTGCAAGGGCCGGGGCCTCATCGCCCAGGACCCCTGCGACGTCTGCAAGGGCAGTGGCCGGGCGAAGTCCTCCCGGACCATGCAGGTCAGGATCCCGGCGGGCGTCTCGGACGGCCAGCGGATCCGGCTGCGCGGCAAGGGCGGCCCGGGCGAGCGCGGTGGTCCGGCCGGCGATCTGTACGTCGTGGTCCATGTCGACGCCCACCCGGTCTTCGGCCGCAAGGGCGACAACCTCACAGTCACCGTGCCCGTCGAGTTCACGGAGGCGGCGCTCGGCGGCGAGGTGAAGGTGCCCACGCTCGGTGGTCCGCCGGTCACCCTGAAACTGCCGGCCGGCACCCCTAACGGGCTTACGATGCGCGCCCGCGGCAAGGGCGCCGTACGCAAGGACGGCACCCGGGGCGACCTGCTGGTCACCGTCGAGGTGGCGGTGCCCAGGGACCTCAGCACCGAGGCCAGGGACGCGCTGGAGGCCTACCGGAAGGCGACCGCGGGCCGCGACCCGCGGGCGGAGCTGTTCCAGGCTGCGAAGGGAGCTTGAGGTGGACGGCCGACGACGCAATCCGTACGAACTGACCGATGAATCACCGGTGTACGTGATCTCGATCGCGGCCCAGCTCTCGGGCCTGCATCCGCAGACGCTGCGCCAGTACGACCGTCTCGGCCTGGTCTCGCCCGACCGCACGGCCGGGCGAGGCAGGCGCTACTCGGCCCGTGACATCGAGCTGCTGCGCACCGTGCAGCAGCTGTCGCAGGACGAGGGCATCAACCTCGCCGGCATCAAGCGCATCATCGAGCTGGAGAACCAGGTCGCCGCCCTCCAGCAGCGCGTCGCCGAACTCTCGTCGGCCGTGGACGGTGCGGCGGCGGCGATGCAGCAGCGCGAGGCCCAGGTGCATGCCTCGTACCGGCGCGATCTGGTGCCCTATCAGGATGTGCAGCAGACCAGCGCGTTGGTGGTCTGGCGGCCGAAGCGGCCGAAGGACTGAGCGGGTTCGTACCCGCATGACAGGCGAGGCCCGCCACCCGTTCCTTACCGGGTGGCGGGCCTCGCCCGTGTGCGCGGGAGGCCGCTTACCTGCCGTGCGGAGCGGTCACTTGCCGGAGGCTTGCCAGAGCGTGAGGGCCAGCGCGGCGCACGAGGTCGCCGCGGCCGGCGACGGCAGCGGCCAGCGCGCCCGCTCCAGCGCGTCGAGGCGCTCCTCGTGCTCCCCGCGCCGGGTCCACTCCTTGTGCGCGATCACGCTCCTTGCCGACCAGCCGTGCGCCCGGCACAGAGCGGCGGCCAGTCGTTCGGCGGCGTTGAGCTGGGCGGTGGGGTAGGGGTCACGGCCGTTGCCGAGGTTCTCGATCTCGAAGCCGTAGAAGCGGGGCGTTCCCGTCCACGGCGTCCGGGCCGGGGGCGGGCAGGGCCGTTTCGGTGCGGACGGCGTCGAGGACGGCTGCTGAGCCGCTGCCCGCATGGTTGGTGCGTCCGTATCCGACGAGATGGACGGTCCCGTCCTTGGCGAGCAGGCCGATGCAGAGCGGACCGGGGAGGTCCGGTGTGCCGGCGCGGCAGAGGGAGGAGTCACGTTCATCTGCAGCAGCTGGAACTTCAGCGTCAGGTCACGATCGGAGAGCACGAACCGGGCCGCGGCCATCGACTGCCAGGTGTCGACCGGATCGTTCTTGTCCTTCTTGTTGAACTTGACGCCGTCGGTGATGAAACTCTCCGGCGCCGGGGGCGGCGGTCGTTCTCTCCCCCCGTATTGCGGTTGCCGCCCCCCATGTGCCGGTCGGACTTAATTCGGCGTCTTGTCGAGGATTCCCGACTGGGCGATGAGGTAGCCGAGTTGGGCGCGGCTGTTGCTTCCGAGAGTGGCGGACAGCTTGGCGACATGAGCGCGGCAGGTGCGGACGTTCATGCCGAGACGCCGGGCGATCGCCTCGTCGACGTATCCCTCGATGAGCAGTTTGGCTATGGACCGCTGGACGCCGGTGATGCCGTCATTGGGAGGGGTGTACGGAGCCTCTTCGGTGAGAGGGGTCGCCAGTTGCCAGAATTGGTTGAATACGGATACCAGATACTCCACGAGGCCGGGGTGGCGCAGCTCCAGCGCCACCTGCCGGTCACGACGCGCGGGTATGACGGCCACGGAGCGATCGAAGATGATCATGCGGTCGATGAGCTCTTCCAGCGTCCGGACCTCTACATGCCCTGAGTGCAGCCGCTCCAGGTAGGCGAAGACGCCGGGGCCGTGACGGACTGTGTGCTGGTAGAGGGTGCGCAGCCGTACGCCGCGGCTGATCGGTCCCTCCACGCGTTCCAGCGACTGGGTGAGGACATCCAGATTGCGGACGCCGCCCGGTTGGATGGTGAGTATCTCTTCGGTGCATTGGGCGGTCGCGGTGTCCAGCGTCGCATTGATGGTCTGCAGCCCTTCCAGGACGGTGATCGCATGCGTAGTCACCGAGGGCTGGGCGCTGATGGCCATGAATGGTTCGAATGCGTCGGTCAATTCGATGGAGATCCGGCGGCGGTCCCGGATCTCTCGCTCTATGGGGTGCAGCCGCTGCGCGAGCACGGATGAGGGCGGAACCGGGCGGAGCCATTTGGCATCGTCCGGGTCCGGGTGCAGCAGAGCGAATTCCAACAGGCAAGGAGCTGCCTCGACCTCCGCGCGGCCGATACGCCCGGCGCCCAGAGCGGCGGCATACAGCCGTGCACCCTCGTCGCACAGTTCGGTGATGGGGTGAGGATGCGTAGGTTTCGTACTTGTTGTGAGCAAATTTCCACCCCCCAGGGTCCTGAACGTACAGGAACATGATGCATCGCCCCTGTGGCTTCGACGTGCTGGGTTGCGACATCGTCTTGGTGGAGCCGGGGGAGAGGACCTACCAAGTGAGGACGAAGCCAACCATGTACAAGAGATTGCTTCGCTCGGTTCTTGCCGTCGCCTTCGCTGCCGCAGCATTCTCCGTAGCGGTTCAGGGGGATGTCTCGTGGGACAGTCAAGGGAATGACGCGCGGAGCAGTGTGGCGGCGGGCGAATTCGGAACCACCGACGTGTCGTGGGACAGTCAGCCGGCCGGCGCGGCCACAAACGCATGACCATCCCGCCGGACGACCGGACCTTCCGGCGGGAGATGGCCATGGCCTACCGATCGGGCTGGCATTTCATCGATCTCGTCACAGCCCTACCCCGTTGTGGCGACTCGCTGATGGTCACTCTGTTCGGCGACCCCATCGTTGTCGCACGTGAAGAAGACGACGAAGTGCGTGCCTACCGGTGCCTCCGCAAGCCGCGTGGAGCCCCGCAGCCTGTCCGCTGCGCGATCCGGTACGACATGATTTTCGTCAACCTCGACCGGCGGGACCACCAGCTGTTCGAGCCAGAAACTATTTCCGCCACCCCCCGCAGTGCCTGAGCGATCCCCCGTCGTTATATGTCGCTCAGTCACTTCCCCCACACAACGGCGTCATCGTGACCTGAACACGATGGCGCCGTTGTGCTGTCCGGGAAGCCCCGGGAAGCCCCGGGTGAAGCTCGCGGTTTTCCTCACGCCCTGCCGAGCGCCCGGTCCAGGGCGATCTCGATGACGACGCGGCCCGGGTTGGGCGCCGGTGTGCGTCCGTAGCGTTCCGCGTAGCGGCGCACCGCGTCGTCGACCACGTCCGGCTCCGTGCGCACCGTGGCCCGGCCCTCCAGCGTTGCCCAGCGCCCGCGGTCGACCTGGCAGACCGCGACCCGGGCGCCGTCCGGGCCCGCGGCCAGGACGTTGGTGACCTTCCGGCTGTTCTTGTTGGTGATGACGCGGGCGAGTCCGGCCTCGGGGTCGTACGTCACGCCCACCGGCACCACGTGCGGGCTGCCGTCGGGGCGGGGAGTGGTCAGGGTGCACAGGTGGTACTCGCGCCAGAACGCTAGGTACTCGGGGTCGGGATTCGTCACGTCGACTGCCATGGGGACAGCGTAGGCAGCACGGCCCCGTGCCCCCGCCCCGCGGTGGCGGAGGTTTACTCCGGCCGGTTCACTCGGAGCATCCGAAGAGAAGAGCCGGAGCCCGTGGGCGAAAAAGGTTGAGTGGAATAGACTCAACTTTATGCACGTTGACCTAGTCAGTGTTGTGGAGAGACCACCCACCGCAAGGAGGAGAGAGCGCACGTGGACGCCGAGCTGACCAACAAGAGCCGGGACGCCATCAACGCGGCCACCAGCAGGGCCGTGAAGGACGGGCATCCCGATCTGACCCCCGGGCATCTGCTGCTCGCGCTGCTCGCGGGCGCGGACAACGAGAACATCATCGATCTGCTCGTTGCCGTCGAGGCCGACCAGATCGCCGTGCGCACCGAGACCGAGCGGCTCCTGGGCGCGGTGCCCAGTGTCACCGGGGCGACCGTCGCCCCGCCGCAGCCCAACCGCGAGCTGCTCGCCGTCATCGCGGACGCCGCGCAGCGCGCGAAGGAGCTCGGCGACGACTACATCTCCACCGAGCACCTGCTGATCGGCATCGCCGCCGAGGGCGGCCGTGCCGGTGAGATCCTGAGCGGGCAGGGGGCCAGTGCGAAGAGGCTGCTGGACGCATTCGAGAAGAACAGGGGAGGGCGCCGGGTGACCACACCCGACCCGGAGGGCCAGTACAAGGCCCTGGAGAAGTTCGGTACGGACTTCACGGCCGCCGCCAGGGAAGGCAAGCTCGACCCTGTCATCGGGCGTGACCACGAGATCCGGCGTGTCGTCCAGGTGCTCTCGCGGCGTACGAAGAACAACCCGGTGCTCATCGGTGAGCCCGGCGTCGGCAAGACGGCAGTCGTCGAAGGGCTCGCCCAGCGCATCGTCAAGGGCGACGTCCCCGAGTCCCTGAAGAACAAGCGGCTCGTCTCGCTCGACCTCGGCGCGATGGTCGCGGGTGCCAAGTACCGCGGCGAGTTCGAGGAACGGCTGAAGACCGTCCTCTCCGAGATCAAGGAGAGCGACGGGCAGATCATCACCTTCATCGACGAGCTGCA
Source organism: Streptomyces sp. NPDC002785 (assembly GCF_040295565.1). NCBI lineage: Bacteria > Bacillati > Actinomycetota > Actinomycetes > Kitasatosporales > Streptomycetaceae > Streptomyces > Streptomyces sp. NPDC002785. The sequence goes on from NZ_JBEOVN010000145.1 coordinate 5,757, forward strand.
CACCGTCGTCGGCGCGGGCGCCGGCGGCGACTCAGCCATGGACGCGGGCAACATGCTCAAGCCGATGCTGGCCCGCGGCGAGCTCCGCATGGTCGGCGCGACGACGCTCGACGAGTACCGCGAGCGGATCGAGAAGGACCCCGCCCTGGAGCGCCGCTTCCAGCAGGTGCTGGTGGCGGAGCCGAGCGTCGAGGACACCATCGCGATCCTGCGTGGTCTCAAGGGCCGTTACGAGGCCCACCACAAGGTCTCCATCGCGGACTCCGCGCTGGTGGCCGCCGCGACCCTGTCCGACCGCTACATCACGTCCCGCTTCCTCCCCGACAAGGCCATCGACCTGGTCGACGAGGCGGCGTCCCGGCTGCGCATGGAGATCGACTCCTCACCCGTCGAGATCGACGAACTCCAGCGCGCCGTCGACCGCCTCCACATGGAGGAGCTGGCCCTCAAGAACGAGACCGACCCCGGCTCCAAGCAGCGCCTGGAGAAGCTCCGCCGCGACCTCGCCGACAAGGAGGAGGAGCTGCGCGGCCTCAACGCCCGCTGGGAGAAGGAGAAGCAGGGCCTCAACCGCGTCGGTGAACTGAAGGAACGCCTCGACGAACTGCGCGGCCAGGCCGAACGCGCCCAGCGCGACGGCGACTTCGACACCGCCTCCAAGCTGCTGTACGGGGAGATCCCCGGCCTGGAGCGGGAGCTGGCGGAGGCGTCCGAGGCCGAGCAGGAGGCTGCCAAGGACACGATGGTCAAGGACGAGGTCGGCCCGGACGACATCGCCGACGTCGTCGGCTCCTGGACCGGCATCCCGGCCGGACGCCTGCTGGAGGGCGAGACCCAGAAGCTGCTGCGCATGGAGGAGGAGCTCGGCAAGCGCCTCATCGGACAGACCGAGGCCGTGCAGGCGGTGTCGGACGCGGTACGCCGTACCCGCGCCGGAATCGCCGACCCCGACCGGCCCACCGGATCGTTCCTCTTCCTCGGCCCGACCGGTGTCGGCAAGACGGAGCTCGCGAAGGCCCTCGCCGATTTCCTGTTCGACGACGAGCGGGCCATGGTCCGCATCGACATGAGCGAGTACGGCGAGAAGCACAGCGTGGCGCGCCTCGTCGGTGCCCCGCCCGGCTACGTCGGCTACGAGGAGGGCGGCCAGCTCACTGAGGCGGTCCGCCGCCGCCCGTACAGCGTCGTGCTGCTGGACGAGGTCGAGAAGGCCCACCCCGAGGTCTTCGACATCCTGCTCCAGGTCCTCGACGACGGCCGGCTCACCGATGGACAGGGCCGGACGGTGGACTTCCGCAACACCATCCTGATACTGACCTCCAACCTCGGCAGCCAGTTCCTGGTCGACCCGCTGATCAAGCCCGAGGTGAAGAAGGAGCAGGTCCTGGAGGTCGTACGGGCCTCGTTCAAGCCGGAGTTCCTCAACCGGCTGGACGACCTGGTGGTCTTCTCCGCCCTGTCCGGCGACGAGCTCTCGCACATCGCGAAGCTCCAGATCGACCGGCTCGCGGGACGTCTGGCCGAGCGCAGGCTCACCCTGGACGTCACGCCGGAGGCCCTGGCCTGGCTGGCCGAGGAGGGCAACGACCCGGCGTACGGAGCACGGCCGCTGCGCCGCCTCATCCAGACGGCGATCGGCGACCGGCTCGCGAAGGAGATCCTCGCGGGCGAGGTGAGGGACGGGGACATCGTCCGGGTGGACCGGGTCGGGGACGAGCTGCTCGTCGGCCCGGCTACGTGACCACCCGGCCGGGTGTCGAAACCACCCGGCCGGGTGTCGCCATCACCCCGGCCTCGTGTCGCAATCCCCCGTACGGGGCCCCGGCGGGCACGGTCCGTACCGGCTGTGTGTCAGCTTGTGGCGGATCGGGCCCGTCGGGGCTTGCCATCCCCCGCCCGCCATGGGAGAGGATGGCGGGCAACCGCACGAAGGGAAAATCACGGTGAGCATCGATCCGTCCTCGATTCCGAATTTCGGGGGCCAGCCCGAACCGCAGGCCGCAGGACCGGAGGGCCCCGTCGTCCCTGACCAGGACCTCGTCAAGCAGCTTCTCGAACAGATGGAGCTGAAGTACGTCGTCGACGACGAGGGCGACCTCGCGGCGCCGTGGGAGGACTTCCGCACGTACTTCATGTTCCGCGGCGAGGAGGAGCAGCAGGTCTTCTCGGTCCGTACGTTCTACGACCGCCCGCACGCCGCGGACCAGCGTCCGGTCCTCCTCGACGCGATCGACGACTGGAACCGCCGCACCCTGTGGCCCAAGGTCTACACGCACACCCACGAGCCCGAGGAGGGCTCCGGGGAGACCGAGGTCTCCGTCCGTCTGATCGGTGAGGCGCAGATGCTCATCGGTACGGGCGTCAGCCTGGAGCACTTCGTCTCGTCGACGGTCAGCTGGGTGCGCGCCTCGATCGAGTTCGACAAGTGGCTGCAGGAGCGTCTGGGCCTGACGCCGGCCGAGGAGAAGACGGACGGCACGGAGCAGACCGCTCCGGACGCCTGACTCCCGCACGGCAGTGACAGCCCGGCCCGGGGCGGCGGTCTCCACGACCGTCGCTCCGGGCCGGGTTCTTTCACGGCGGGGCGGCCTGCGGGCAGCGGCCTCCTGCCGAGGCACAGGTCATCAGCCGCGACGGACCACGGTGCGCCCTGCTCGCGGTGGTCGTAGAAGACCGCGTTCGGGATGGCGACGACCCCGCGCCGCTCGGGCAGCGCCCGGCAGAGGCGCGAAAGTTCCGGGCGAGTGAGGTAGGGCAGGCAGCGAGGAGTGTGACAACCGGCCGCATAGGACGGCGGTCAGTGCGCGAATGCCTTGCGGAGCCGTTCCGCGGCGTCCGCCAGCACCTCGGTGCGTTTGCAGAACGCGAACCGGACGTAGGGTGCCCCCGCCTCTTTGTGGTCGTAGAAGACCGCGTTGGGGATCGCGACCACGCCCGCGCGCTCCGGGAGGGAGCGGCAGAAGGCGGCGCCGTCGCTCTCGCCGAGCGGGCGGATGTCGGTCGTGATGAAGTACGTCCCGGCCGGCCGGAAGACCCGGAAGCCCGCGTCGGCGAGGCCCGCGCCAAGCAGGTCCCGCTTGGCCCGCAGATCGGCGCGCAGCCCCTCGTAGTAGCTGTCGGGCAGGCGCAGCGCCTCGGCGACCGCGTGCTGGAACGGGCCTGCGGACACATAGGTCAGGAACTGCTTCGCCGAGCGGACAGCGGTCACCAGCTCGGGGCTCGCGGTGACCCAGCCGACCTTCCAGCCGGTGAAGGAGTACGTCTTGCCGGCCGAGCCGATGGTGACGGTGCGCTCGCGCATGCCGGGGAAGCCGGCGAGCGGCAGGTGCTCGCCCTCGAAGACCAGGTGTTCGTAGACCTCGTCGGTGACGACGAGGAGGTTCCGTTCGCAGGCCAGTGCGGCGATCGCGCCGAGTTCCTCGCGGGTGAGGACGGTGCCGGTGGGGTTGTGCGGGGTGTTGAGCAGGATCAGCCGGGTGCGAGGGGTGACGGCGGCTCGCAGTTCGTCGAGGTCGAGGCGGTAGGTGCCGGTGGTCGCGTCGGGGTGGAGGGTGACGGGGACGCGGCTGCCGCCCGCCATGGCGATGCAGGCGGCGTACGAGTCGTAGTACGGCTCCAGGGCGATGACCTCGTCGCCGGGCTCCAGCAGCGCCAGCAGGGCCGCGGCGATGGCCTCGGTGGCGCCCGCGGTGACCAGGACCTCGGTGTCGGGGTCGTGGCCGATCCCGTAGCGCCGTTGCTGGTGGTCGGCGATCGCGGTGCGCAGTTCGGGAACGCCGGGGCCCGGCGGGTACTGGTTGCCGTGCCCGGCGCGCAGTGCCCGGACCGCGGCCTCCCTGATCCCTTCGGGGCCGTCGGTGTCGGGGAAGCCCTGGCCGAGGTTGATGGAGCCGGTCCGTACGGCAAGCGCCGACATCTCCGCGAAGATCGTCGTGCCGAACCCGGCGAGGCGGCGGTTGAGCAGCGGTCGTCCCTGTGTCATGGCAGCCATCCTGCGCGGAAGCTCTGAAGTTGCTCAAGTCTGCTTTGGCCGTACGGGGCCGGGGGAATCCCCCACTCACGCAGGAAGCGGATGGAAGCGGGGGACCTCGCTTCGGGGGAACGGAAGGACGTGAGGTCGGTGGGGACTTTTGTCTCGCTGGTGATCGCGATTGCCGTGATCGGGCTGGTCATTTCGCTGGCGGGGGCCGGCAACCGGAAGAAGAAGCGCGGGCGGAGCGTGCGCCGGGGTACGAGCGGCGACAGCGCCGCGGGTGCGAGCGGCGACAGCGCCGCGGGTGGCAGCTGGTGGGCGGGGGGTGACGGCGGCGGTGGCTCGTCCTGCGGAAGCAGCAGCGGTCACTCCGGCGGTCACTCCGGGGGTCACTCGTGCGGTGGCGGTCACTCCTCGTGCGGTGGCGGCTCCTCCTGCGGCGGCGGGGGCGGAGGCGACTGACACGGGGCAGTTGATCCGCGACCGGGCAGGGCCACACGCCCGGTGCCGGGGCCGAGCGGCTCCGGTGTGCCGCAGGTGTCCGGCGGGTGAACTCCCGCCGGACACCTTTTTGTTGGGGCTTTCCGCGAGACATCGGTGAACAGATGAACCGAGAGGCCCCCGAGGGGATGGAAACCGCGTCGAGTTGGGCAAAAAAGCTGTGGATGCGGCTTACTTCGTGATTCCCTCGGTTGAGAGAACATCCAGCCCTCGGACCCGAGTTGGACCTGATCGGGCGCTTCCCACCTCCCACGTGCATCACGTCGGAGGCGTCCCCTGTCCATGTGTCCACGCTTGTTTGCGGAGCCGACCCATGCTCACGACCCTCCAGACGGCCTATTCCGACACCCGTGCTGCCGACCTGGCCTGGGCGCTGGGGCGCGAACCCCTCCCCGCCCTGGCCGTGCTCGACCTCGATCTCGCCGGTGCCCGACTCCAACTGCGCCTGCTCGGCGCCTCCCATCAGGTGCTCCTGGAGGAGGACCGGGGCACCTGTTCCGAAACCGTCGCGTGCATCCCGGGCAGCAGCACCCCGCTGCCGCTCGGTGTCTCCAAGCGGCTCGGGGAGTGGGAGTACAAATTCGCGGCGCGCGTCGAGACGCTCTCGGCGGGCTCGTTCGCGGGGCGTGCGCAGGAGCTCCTCGCGCTCGTGACCGACCACCCCCACGGTCTCGCCGGGACGTTCCCCGGCAGCCCGTACGCCTTCACCGCCATGCTCGCCCAGCGGACCGAGGGCCAGGTGCGGTGGCGCACCTGGCACGCGTACCCGCAGGAGGGACAGCTGGTGGTGACGCGCACCCAAGTGGGAGTGCGGACGCCGGCCGCAGCGATCCGACGCGGCCCAACTCCGTTGTGAGCACGCCACTCGCACCCTTGCGGGTGACAGGCGGCCACCTCTTCGTGACGTAGCGTTCGCCTCGTGATCGACCAGCAGGTGCCGCTGCGAGGGGGCGCGGCGCCTCTTCCCGTACGGCCGAGGACCGGCCGGTGTCTCGTGCTGGCCGCTGTCTTCATCTGTGCAGCCTGCGGTCTGGTCTACGAGCTCGAACTGGTGGCGCTCGCCTCCTACTTGATCGGTGATTCCGTCACCCAGGCGTCCGTCGTGCTCTCCGTGATGGTGTTCGCGATGGGCGTCGGCTCGCTCCTCGCGAAACGTTTACGCAGCCGTCCCGCAGTCGGTTTCGGGCTGATCGAGGCGGCGCTCGCACTCGTCGGCGGCTCCTCGGCGGTCGTGCTGTACGCGTCGTTCGCCTGGGTCGGGGAGTCGCGGTACGCCCTGGTGGGGTTCTCGCTCACGATCGGCGCCTTGATCGGTGCGGAGATCCCGCTGCTGATGACGCTGATCCAGCGCGTCGACCGGCAGGACGCGGGCGGGACCGTCGCGGATCTGTTCGCCGCCGACTACGTGGGTGCGCTGGTCGGCGGGCTCGCGTTTCCCTTTCTGCTGCTGCCGATGCTTGGACAGCTCACCGGGGCGCTGTTCACCGGCGCGGTCAACGCGGCGGCGGGCGGGGCGCTGGTGCTGTGGGTGTTCCGGCGGGACCTCACCCCGCGCTCCCGGTGGCTGCTGATCCTCGTCGACGTGGCCGTGATCGCCGTACTCGCCACCGCCGCCGCACTGGTCGACGACTTCGAGCGGGCGGCGCGGCGTGCGGTGTACGGGGACGGGGTGCGGGTCGCGGTGCAGACCGGGGTCCAGGAGGTCGTGCTGACGGGGGCGGGGCGCAGCTCCCTGGACCTGTATCTGGACGGGCGGCTGCGGGTCAGCGCGCGTGACGAGTACCGCTACCACGAGGCGCTGGTGCACCCGGCGATGAACGGGCCACGCGCCCGTGTCCTGATCCTGGGCGGCGGTGACGGTCTCGCCGCCCGGGAGGTGCTGCGCTATCCGGACGTACGCAGCGTCACCCTCGTCGAGCTCGACCCCGGCGTCACCCGGTTGGCCCGTACCGATCACGCGCTCTCGGCGCTGAACGCCCACGCGTACCGGGACCCGCGGCTGACGGCCGTCAACGCGGACGCCTTCGGCTGGCTGCGGGCGGCGCACGGCAGCTACGACGTGGTGATCTCCGATCTGCCCGACCCCGGCATCTCCGCCGGCACGAAGCTCTACTCGGCGGAGTTCTACGGCCTGGTCGCCGAGGCCCTCGCACCGGGCGGCCGGCTGGTGGTGCACGCGGGCCCGCCGGTGACCCGGCCGCGTACGTACTGGACGGTGGAGGCATCGATGAGGGCGGCGGGCCTGCGCACCCGCCCGTACCGGATCAGCGGCAGCCTCTCCGATTTCGCGGCCGGCCCCGACCGGGCCCCGCACCGGGCACGGGCCGAGCACGGCTGGGGCTTCGTCCTCGCCCGTCCGGCCGGGACACCGGCGCTCCGCCTCGCCCCGGGGGCGCCGAAGCTGCGGTCTCTGACGCAGGCCTCGCTGATGCGCGCGGGGCGGGACGCGGAGAGCGGACGGCTGCGCGGGCTGCTGCCGTCGACGCTGGTGCATCCGCGGTACTGGGAGGACCGGTGAGCCGGACGCCGTACGCCGTACGCCCGGCGGCTTTGCGACGCGGAACCGCTGACGTGATGGCCCGGGCTGAGTAGGCTCGGTTTCCATGGAGCATGAGGTGTTCGTTCCGGTTCCGGTCCCGTCCCTGCGGAGGACGCTGGGCGATCCCGCCCGCGTCGCGCGCTGCGTACCGGGGCTCCAGCAGGACGCCGACGCGTCCGCGGGTCCTCTGTCCGGCCGGCTCAAGGTCCGGGTCGACGGCCACACGATCACGTACCGCGGTGCGCTGCGGCTGACCGTTTCCCCGCAGGGCGGCCCGGACGGGGACGACGGGATCCTGGTGGCGGGCGAGGGCGTCGAGGCCCGGGGGACCGGCTCGGCGAAGCTGGCTCTGACGATCAGCCTGACGCAGATGGACGGCGGCACGGTGATCGGGTTCGCGGGTACGGCGAGCGGCGACGGCCGCTTCCTGGAGCTGGATCCGGCGGCGGCGCTCGCGGCGGCCCACCGGCTGCTGGACCGCTTTGCGCAGCAGCTGGTGACGGAGACGCTGGCGGGCGGCGATGAGGCGGGCGAGGCCCGCGGCGAGGCCGAGCGGTCCGTCGGGGAAGCCGTGGAACAGGCCATCGAGGAGGCGGCCGAGGACGCGGACGCGACCGGCGCGGGCACCACCCGGAGTACTGCTCCGGAAGCCGCCGACGACACCGACGACGGCGCCACCGAGGACGAGGCGCCCTCCATCGAGAACCCCCCGGGCACGGGTTCCGTCTTCGACACCCCCGTGCCCCCGCCGTCGCTCGACCCCGTGGCGGAGGTGGAGTTCACCGCCCCTGACGGTCCCCCGGCCGAGGCCGCGCACGCCAGGCGCACCATGATCGGCCGCAGCGCCGAGGAGGTCGACCACGCGCCGCCGCGCGGCAGGTACGCCCCCGTACCGTCACCCGATTCGACCACCGCGGGCGCCACACTCCGCTGGGTCGCGCCCGCCGCCGCGCTCGCGCTGGCGTCCGCCGTCGTGGTGAGCCGGGCGCTGAGGCGGCGGAGGTAGCCGCGCCAGTAATGTCGGTCGGGTGAGTAGCAGCGAGAAGGACGTCCGGCTGTCCGTCGGCGACGCAGAGTTGACCGTGAACCCCGCCAACGGCTGTCGTATCAGCAGTCTGCGGATCGGCGGTACCGAGCTGCTGCGGCAGGGGGAGCGGTACGGCTGCTTCCCGATGGTGCCGTGGTGCGGGCGCACCGAGAACGGGCTCTTCCACAACGGCGACGTCCCGCACCGGTTGCCGCTGAACTCCCCGCCGCATGCCATGCACGGCACCGGCAGGGACACCGCCTGGCGCACCGCCCGGGTGGGCGGGCAGGAGGCCGCGTTCTACTACGACCTCGCCGACCCCTGGCCGTATCCGGGCCGGGTGACTCAGACCTTCGAGCTGTCCGAGGACTCGCTCACGCTCGCGTTCGGCATCGAGACGTACGGGAATTCGTTCCCGGCGCAGGCCGGCTGGCACCCCTGGTTCCTGCGGGACCTCGGCGGCGGCAAGAACGTGGAGATCGCCTTCGACGCGGCCTGGCAGGAGGAGCGTGGCGAGAACCATCTGCCGACCGGCCGCCGCATCCCGCCCCTGCCCGGCCCGTGGGACGACTGCTTCGGGATGCCGGACGGCGTCGATGTGACGCTCACCTGGCCGGAGCAGCTGGAACTGACCGTGAAGAGCCGGGCCGAGTGGGTCGTGATCTACGACGAGCAGGCCGAGGCGGTCTGTGTGGAGCCGCAGTCCGGCCCGCCGAACGGGCTGAACACCGCGCCCCGGTATGTCACCCCGATCGAGCCGCTGGAGATCGCGGCGACCTGGAGCTGGCGCAGGCTCTGACCCGGCGGCGCGGGTTGCCTGCGCGGGTCAGGCCCCGGCGGCGGCGCCCGGGTCAGCGGCGCAGCGCCTCGGCCGGCTGAATCCGGCTGGCCCGCCATGCCGGATAGAGCCCTGCCAGGAGACCGGTGCCCAGACCGATCGCCGGGGCTGCGGCCACGGTCGCCGGGTGGATGACCGGAGTCCAGTCACGGGTGGCGGCCACGCACACGACCGTGACGGTGAGCACCCTGCGCCGCGATCGCAGTCGCGACGTCCCGTCAATTTCCTTGGATCGCGTCGTTCGCATTCTCAATCCATCGGGAGGTCCAGGACTTCAGATCGGAGAGCAGCTCGGTGTTTTCGTCGATGGATTTCTTCTCGTAGGCGGATTCGACTGCGATGCCCACACCGAGATAATTGACCTTCTCCTTGCACTGGGCGTCCGCAGTCGCGGTGGAGATTTCGGTGCGCGTGGGCGAACCAGAATTGTCCGCCCAGCGAGAATCATTGACCGCTGCACTGGGGGAGTCGTAAGTGTATCCGTGGCCCTTCATGCAGTCGACCCAGGAATCGGTGACCTTCTGGAACCTGGAATCGTTCCTGGCCCGCTTCATGGCTTCTCCACGCATGGCGGATACCACCATTTCTGCGAATCCCTCGCTGAAACCGCCCTCTCCGGAACCCGCGGTCGAACCTCCGGGGAGCTTCATCTCGGTAGGGGTGGCAGCTCCCTTGGTGATGACGCGGAGGGCTTCGCCCTCACAGCCGTCTTTGGGAACCTTCTTGTTGCTGAAGTTTTTTACCTTGCCCGTAAGAAGGAGCCCCTGAGTCTTGGTGCTGTTCTTCCCGTATGCACCCTCCGCTCCGTCTCCGCCACCCTTCTTGGGTGGCGCCTGGTACCCGTACTGCTGGGCCTGGCTGAGAGGCGTCGCGTTGAACTCGGTGTGCTCCAGCCACCGCTCTCCGGTGAACGCTCCGAGGGGCTGGGGATTCTCGGTGTATCCGAGACCGCGCATGCACTGGTTTACCAGGGTCACGCGCGCCTTCTTCAGGGCGTGGTTCTCCTCCGGGGTCGGCAGGTACGCATCGAGCGGAGTGGTGATCCCCGCCGGATCCAGGCTGCTGGGCGTGGGGACCGGTCCCAGCTCCGGACGGGAGCCGGGACCGGAGCTGCCCAGTGCCGAGCAGGCAGCCAGCGCGGAAACCATTCCGGCCCAGGCTGCTGCTCGAAGGAAATTGAGCTTCAACTGATTTAGCAGCCCGTCTTCTTGAACGAGGAGAACTCGTCGTTGTTGTCATAGAACGTCAGATACTTGAAATTGCGGCCGGCGAAGTAGCTGGTGCCGCCGTAGTTGGTGTCCCACCAGAAGGTGAAACCTGCGCACGCCGTCGGGGTTCCGGCGGTATTGGCGGCGGCGCTGATGCTGTCGGAAAGCGTCAAGTGGCGACCGTCAGTGCGATGCCGGACGTCTTCTTATGCATTCTGTTGCCTTTGCTTGTCGCGAGTTTTGCTCGCAAGCTGGACAGCAGAAGGAGACATTCCCCCTGGCGTGCCGATCGCGTGAACCCCTCCCCGCGATCAGGCGGCGGCCTGAATTTAGCGGGAAGTTTGCCTTCCGGTCAAGAATGCGTATTCGAAAAAGTGACGCCCTGACCGGTAAAGCGGGAATGACCGGATTGCGTTTTGGGGGTATGGGTGGTGTGCGGGAGGTGTGGAGGGCCTGCGACGGTGCCCGGTGTGCAGCGCTTACCCTCGGTTCCATGACTGACGTACGTGCTGAGCTGCTCCAGCAGATCAAGGACAAGGCCGTGGTACACGGCAAAGTGACCCTCTCCTCGGGTCTTGAGGCCGACTGGTACATCGACCTGCGCCGCATCACGCTGGACGGCAAGGCCGCTCCGATGGTCGGTCAGGTCATGCTCGACGCCACCGCCGAGCTGGACTACGACTGCGTGGGCGGGCTGACGCTGGGCGCCGACCCGGTCGCCACCTCGATGCTGCACGCCTCTGCCGCGCGCGGGCAGGAGCTGGACGCGTTCGTCGTCCGCAAGGCGCAGAAGGCGCACGGGATGCAGCGCCGCATCGAGGGCACGGACGTGAAGGGCCGCCGCTGCCTGGTCGTCGAGGACACCTCGACGACCGGCGGTTCGCCGCTGACGGCCGTCGAGGCGGTGCGCGAGGCCGGCGGCGAGGTGGTCGCCGTCGCCACGATCGTGGAACGGGGCGCGGCGCCGGCCATTGCCGAGGCCGGTCTCCCGTACGTCCACGCCTACGCGGTGGCCGATCTCGATCTGGCCTGACGCCCGGCCTGACGTCCGGGTTGACCTGCGGTTTTTATTGAGGGTGGGCGGTTTCACGTGAAACCGCCCACCCTTTCCGTATGTTCGTGATCCGCCCGCCCGAGCGTGGGAGGAGTGGGCAAGGTGGAGCCGGAGCAAGAGTCTGGGAAGATGGGGGCGACGATGACGTCGCCCCCAGGTCAGGGAACCAGCAACGCACACCCGCACACCCCAAGGAGCGGACAGATGCCCATCGCAACCCCCGAGGTCTACGCCGAGATGCTCGACCGGGCGAAGGCAGGCAAGTTCGCCTACCCGGCCATCAATGTGACGTCGACCCAGACCCTGCACGCTGCACTGCGCGGCTTCGCGGAGGCGGAGAGCGACGGCATCGTCCAGATCTCCACCGGTGGGGCGGAGTTCCTGGGCGGCCAGCACAACAAGGACATGGTCACGGGCGCCGTCGCCCTCGCCGAGTTCGCGCACATCGTCGCCGCCAAGTACGACGTCACCGTCGCGCTGCACACCGACCACTGCCCCAAGGACAAGCTGGACGGTTACGTACGTCCGCTGCTCGACATCTCCGCCGAGCGCGTTGCCAAGGGCCAGAACCCGCTGTTCCAGTCCCACATGTGGGACGGCTCGGCCGAGACCCTCGCCGACAACCTGGCCATCGGCCAGGAGCTGCTTGCCAAGGCCGCCGCCGCCAAGATCATTCTTGAGGTCGAGATCACCCCGACCGGTGGCGAGGAGGACGGCGTCACGCACGAGATCAACGACGAGCTGTACACGACCGTCGACGATGCGCTGCGTACCGCCGAGGCGCTCGGCCTGGGCGAGAAGGGCCGCTACCTGCTGGCCGCCTCCTTCGGAAACGTCCACGGCGTCTACAAGCCGGGCAATGTCGTGCTCCGTCCCGAGCTGCTGAAGGACCTCCAGGAGGGCGTCGCCGCCAAGTACGGCAAGGCCGCCGGCAGTCACCCCTTCGACTTCGTCTTCCACGGCGGCTCCGGCTCCACCGAGCAGGAGATCGCCACCGCGCTGGAGAACGGCGTCGTGAAGATGAACCTCGACACCGACACCCAGTACGCCTTCACCCGCCCGATCGTGGACCACGTGTTCCGCAACTACGACGGTGTGCTGAAGGTCGACGGCGAGGTCGGCAACAAGAAGGTCTACGACCCGCGCAGCTGGGGTAAGTCCGCCGAGGCGGGTATGGCCAAGCGCGTCACGGAGGCCTGCGCCAACCTGCGCTCCACCGGCACCAAGGTGAAGTAGCAGCCGGTACGAAGTGTGGCCGTGGGCCCGGCACCCCGAGGGGTGCCGGGCCCACGGCATGTCCGAGAAGAGAAGTGAGGGATCCTGTGAGTTCCAGTGCCCGCCATGACTTCGACACCGTCATCGACCGCCGGGGCACCTGGTGCGTCCAGTGGGACGGGGTCGCGGACCGGTTCGGGGTGGACGGACTGCTGCCGTTCACCATCTCCGACATGGACTTCGAGACCGCACCGGAGGTACTGAGCGCGCTGCGGGCCCGTCTCGACCACGGGGTGTTCGGTTACACGACCTGGCAGCAGGACGACTTCCGCTCGGCGATAGCCCATTGGTACGCGACCCGGCACGGGACACGGATCGACACCGGGCAGCTGGTGTACGGGCCGTCCGTGCTCAGCCAGCTCTCGCAACTGCTGCAGATGTGGACGGCCGAGGGCGAGGGCGTGGTCGTCCACGCCCCGACGTACGACGGTTTCCGCAAGGCGATCACCGGGCTCGGGCGCGAGCTGCGGGGTGTGCCGGTGGGGGACACGGCCGCGCTGGAACGCGAGCTCGCCCGTCCCGACAGCAAGGTCCTCCTCGTGTGCTCGCCGCACAACCCAACGGGCCGGGTGTGGACGGAGGACGAACTGAGCGAGATGTCGGCGCTCGCCGCGCGGTACGGGGTCGCGGTGATCAGCGACGAGATCCACGCGGACTTCGTGCACGAGGGGCATGTGCATGTGCCGTGGACGCGGGTCGGGGGCGATGGGCGCTGGGCGTTGATCTCCTCCGCTTCGAAGGCGTTCAACTTCCCGGCGCTGACCGGCTCCTACGGGCTGATCGGCGGTCCGGCCGACCGGGCGGAGTTCCTGCGCCGGATGGAGACGGCAGAGGGGCTCGCCTCCCCGGCGGTGCTGTCACTGACCGCGCACATCGCCGCGTACCGGGAGGCCGGGGCGTGGCTGGACGAGGTCCGCGCGTATGTCGCCGGGAATCTGGCGCTGGTCGCGCAGCGGCTGAACGAGGCGTTCCCGGAACTGGGTTGGCAGCCGCCACAGGCCGGCTATCTGGCGTGGATCGATCTGCGCCCGGCGGGCGTCGGCGACGACGAGGCGTTGCAGCGGGCGCTGATCGAGCGCGAGAAGGTCGCGGTGATGCCGGGGGCGGTGTACGGGGCGGAGGGCTTCGTGCGGCTGAACGTCGGGTGTCCGCGGTCCAAGGCGGAGGCGGGTGTGGAGGCGTTGATCCGAGGCGTACGGGCCGTGGCGGAAGCTGCGTCGTAGGGCCGGTTCCGGCCGAGGCCACCCCGGGCACTGCGCCCGGGACGTGGGCCTTTTTGTCGGCCTGGAGCAGCTGATGGATGTGTTCGAAGCCGCCCGCAGCGGCCACCTACCCCCACCGGGCCCCCCAGGACGCCCGGGCCCACGCCACAGCCACCCACGACCACGGCTTGACCCCCCCCC
>NZ_JBEOVN010000146.1:0-19080 GCF_040295565.1 Streptomyces sp. NPDC002785
CTGTGCCGCAGCGCGCTGCGGCACAGGGGCCCGTTGGGCCACCACCGGGCAGGGGCGGCCGGAGCCGGGGTGGGAGTTGCTTCTCGGCCTTGCGGCGGAAGCTACTTCTTGGCCTTGCCGTCCCCGCCCGACTCGTCCGTCGACAGCACGGCGATGAAGGCATCCTGCGGCACCTCCACATTGCCGACCATCTTCATCCGCTTCTTGCCTTCCTTCTGCTTCTCCAGCAGCTTCCGCTTACGGGAGATGTCACCGCCGTAGCACTTGGCGAGGACGTCCTTGCGGATGGCGCGGACGGTCTCACGGGCGATGACCCGGGAGCCGATGGCGGCCTGGATCGGCACCTCGAAGTTCTGCCGCGGGATCAGTTCACGCAGCTTGGCGACGAGCCGCACGCCGTACGCGTACGCCTTGTCCTTGTGCGTGACCGCCGAGAACGCGTCGACCTTGTCGCCGTGCAGCAGGATGTCGACCTTGACGAGCTGTGCGGACTGCTCGCCGGTGGGCTCGTAGTCGAGAGAGGCGTAACCCCGCGTCTTGGACTTCAGCTGGTCGAAGAAGTCGAAGACGATCTCGGCGAGCGGCAGGGTGTAGCGGATCTCGACCCGGTCCTCGGAGAGATAGTCCATGCCGAGCAGGGTGCCGCGCCGGTTCTGGCAGAGCTCCATGATCGCGCCGATGAACTCGCTGGGGGCCAGGACCGTGGCACGCACGACGGGCTCGTGCACCTTGTCGATCTTGCCCTCGGGGAATTCGCTCGGGTTGGTGACGGTGTGCTCGGTGCCGTCCTCCATCTCGACGCGGTAGACCACGTTGGGCGCGGTGGCGATGAGTTCGAGCCCGAACTCGCGCTCCAGCCGCTCGCGGATCACATCGAGGTGGAGCAGGCCGAGGAAGCCGACGCGGAAGCCGAAGCCGAGCGCGGCGGAGGTCTCCGGCTCGTACACCAGGGCGGCGTCGTTGAGCTGGAGCTTGTCGAGCGCCTCGCGCAGGTCCGGGTAGTCCGAGCCGTCCAGCGGGTAGAGGCCCGAGAACACCATCGGCTTGGGGTCCTTGTAGCCGCCCAGCGCCTCGGTCGCGCCCTTGGTCAGGGAGGTGATGGTGTCACCGACCTTGGACTGCCGGACGTCCTTCACACCGGTGATGATGTAGCCCACTTCGCCCACACCGAGCCCGTCGGCCGGGGTCATCTCCGGAGAGGAGACCCCGATCTCCAGCAGCTCGTGGGTGGCGCCGGTGGACATCATCCTGATGCGCTCGCGCTTGTTGAGCTGGCCGTCGACGACACGGACGTACGTGACGACGCCACGGTACGAGTCGTAGACCGAGTCGAAGATCATCGCGCGGGCGGGGGCGTCGGCCTTGCCGATCGGGGCCGGGACGTCCTTGACCACCCGGTTGAGCAGCGCGTCCACGCCGACACCGGTCTTCGCGGAGACCTTGAGCACGTCCTCCGGCTGGCAGCCGATGAGGTTGGCCAGCTCCTCGGAGAACTTCTCGGGCTGCGCGGCCGGCAGGTCGATCTTGTTGAGCACCGGGACGATGGTGAGGTCGTTCTCCATCGCCAGGTAGAGGTTGGCCAGCGTCTGGGCCTCGATGCCCTGCGCGGCGTCGACCAGAAGGACCGTGCCCTCGCAGGCGGCGAGCGAGCGGGAGACCTCGTAGGTGAAGTCCACGTGGCCCGGGGTGTCGATCATGTTGAGGACGTGGGTGCGGCCCTGGTCCTCGCCCGTGTTGGGCGCCCAGGGCAGACGTACCGCCTGGGACTTGATGGTGATGCCGCGCTCGCGCTCGATGTCCATCCGGTCGAGGTACTGAGCGCGCATCTGCCGCTGGTCGACCACGCCCGTCAGCTGAAGCATCCGGTCGGCAAGGGTCGACTTGCCGTGGTCGATGTGCGCAATGATGCAGAAGTTGCGGATCAGCGCCGGGTCGGTACGGCTCGGCTCGGGCACGTTGGTAGGAGTCGCGGGCACGCAGGGTCCTGATTCTTGAGACGCCGAACGCCGTGTCTCGGGTCGATGTCGGTTCGGTCGGATCGATACGTAGCCTCCATCGTCCCATGGTTGCGGGGCGGGGACCGGTTTGGGCCGGTCGGAGGGGGACTGGTACCGTTGACAGCTGTGCCTCGCGACTCTCTCAGGCCGTGGGGCGCACATCGAAGATCCAACGAACCTGAAAAGGCTCTTTCGTGGCGAACATCAAGTCCCAGATCAAGCGGAACAAGACGAACGAGAAGGCGCGCCTGCGCAACAAGGCCGTCAAGTCCTCGCTCAAGACCGCTATCCGCAAGGCCCGTGAGGCTGCCGTCGCCGGTGACGTCGAGAAGGCCACCACGGCCGCTCGCGACGCCTCCCGCGCGCTCGACAAGGCCGTCTCGAAGGGTGTCATCCACAAGAACGCCGCCGCCAACAAGAAGTCGGCGCTGGCGTCCAAGGTTGCCTCCCTCCAGGGCTGAGCTTTCTGATGTAACCGCCGGAACGGACCAGCGGGCCCTCTCTCCCGCCCCTGCCCGGCCCCCGCGCCGCACACCGAACCTGCGTTCGCCACGCGGGTGCGGCGCACCAAGAGTGACCCGAAGGCCCCGACCCCGCTCTCCCCAGAGCGAGGCCCGGGGCCTTCGGCGTACCCTGCTCAGCCTGTTCAGGGGATCTCCCATGCCCTTGAGGCTAGGGGGGTGATCGAGGACAGGGCGATCCGCCGGACGAAACCCGGCACCCTCACCCCGCCCGGCTACCGCCCTGACCGCGCCGCCCGCGCCACCGCGACCACGGCCTTCTCCAACGCGTACTCCGGATCGTCGCCGCCCCCCTTGACGCCCGCATCCGCATCCGCGACTGCCCGCAGCGCCACGGCCACCCCGTCCGGCGTCCACCCACGCATCTGCTGGCGCACCCGGTCGATCTTCCACGGCGGCATGCCCAGCTCACGGGCGAGGTCCGCAGGCCGCCCCCCGCGCGCCGAGGACAGCTTTCCGATCGCCCGTACGCCCTGTGCCAGCGCACTCGTGATCAGCACGGGCGCCACTCCGGTCGACAGCGACCAGCGCAATGCCTCGAGCGCCTCCGCAGCCCGCCCCTCCACCGCGCGGTCGGCGACCGTGAAACTCGATGCCTCTGCGCGGCCCGTGTAGTAACGGGCGACGACCGCCTCGTCGATCGTGCCCTCGACATCCGCGACGAGCTGCGAGACCGCACTCGCCAATTCCCGCAGATCGCTGCCGATGGAGTCGACCAGCGCCTGGCACGCCTCGGGCGTCGCCGAGCGCCCCAGCGCCCGGAACTCCGACCGTACGAACGAGAGCCGCTCGGCCGGCTTGGTCGTCTTCGGGCACGCGACCTCCCGCGCCCCGGCCTTGCGCGCCGCGTCCAGCAGCCCCTTGCCCTTGGCGCCGCCCGCATGCAGCAGAACGAGGGTGATCTCCTCGACCGGATCGCCGAGGTACGCCTTGACGTCCTTGATCGTGTCGGCGGAGAGATCCTGCGCATTGCGCACAATCACCACCTTGCGCTCAGCGAAGAGCGACGGGCTCGTCAGCTCGGCAAGAGTGCCGGGCTGGAGCTGGTCGGAGGTGAGGTCGCGGACATCCGTGTCGGGGTCGGAGGCACGGGCCGCGGCCACCACCTGCTGCACGGCGCGGTCGAGGAGCAGGTCCTCCTGGCCCACGGCGAGCGTGAGGGGGGCGAGCGGATCGTCGGTGGAATTCTTTCTGGTGGCCATCGCCGTCCAGCATCCCACGCACCACTGACAACCCGCCGGACAGCCTGCAGAAGAATATCCGGAAAGCGACTACCGCAGGCACGATCCACGATTCCAGAACGACAACTTCAGGATCAATTCCGAGGCTGCCGACGTGGTCCGGGATGTCGCCCGTGGATGCGGGGCGACCCCGGCACAGGTATCGCTCACCTGGCTGCTGCACAAGGGGGACGACATCGCACCGATCCCTGGTATGAAGCGCAGACCGACGCTGGAGGAGAATCTCGCCGCGACAGAACTCGTGCTCGGCTCGGACGACCTGCGGCGCCTGGACGCGGCGCTGCCGCCGTCGGTGGTCGCCGGCAGCCGTTATCCCGAGAGCGTCATGCACATGAACGGCCGATAGGCGCCCGGCACCCCTCGCTCGTCGGGAGGGTGCCGACCGGATCCACGGCCTGCCCCGTACAGGAGAATGGGCAGGTGAGTGACGTGAGACATGTACTGGTGCTGCCCGACCGCGACGCCGCGGAGGAGGTGGCCGGAGAGCTCGCCGACCGTTTCGGGGTCACCGAGGAGCCCCAGCTCGTACGCGATGCACTGGCCGGCGAGGACGACGCCGAGGACGCCCAGTGGCTGGTGGTCGTGGAGGACCCGTCGGGACGGCTGGACGCCTCGGCGCTGGATGCGTTCGCCGCGGAGTACGAGGGGTGGCTCGAAGCGCTCTAAGGGGACCCCGGAGCACCTGCGTGCTCAGCCCTTGGGGGCGATCTGTGTGCTCAGCCCTTGGGGACGATCTGGATGTCCATGTCGATGGAGATGCTGGAGCCGACGGCCGCGATGCCGCGGGCCAGCATGGTCTGCCAGGTGAGGGTGAAGTCCTCGCGGTGCAGTTCCGTGGTGGCCCGGCAGGCGGCACGGGTCTCGCCCTCCAAGCCGTTGCCCAGGCCGAGGTACTGGGTGTCCAGTGTGACCGTACGGCTGACGCCGTGCAGTGTGAGCGCGCCGGTCACGCCCCAGCGGGTGCCGCCGCGGTGGACGAAGCGGTCGCTGTAGAACTCCAGCGTCGGATAGCGGCCCACATCGAGGAAGTCGCTGGAGCGCAGATGGTCGTCGCGCATCTGGACGTTCGTGTCGATCGACGAGGCGTCGATGATCACGTGCATGGCCGAGTTCTCCATGCGGTCGGCGATCCGGACAGCACCGGCGAAGGTGTTGAACCGGCCGTGGATACGCGCCATGCCGATGTGCCGGGCTGTGAAACCGATCTGCGAGTGCATCGGCTCGACCTCCCACTCGCCCGGGTCGGGCAGTTGCGGGAGCGCGGACAGTTGCAGGGCCACATCGCCGAGGCTCGCGTGGCCGCCCTCGACCACCGTGGCCGCGCCGTGGAACGGGGTGAAGCCCTCAGCCGTGACGGCCAGTCGGTACTCGCCGGCCGGGACCGTGGCGAGGACGCTGCCGTACGGGTCCGTCTCACCACCGACGACCTTGCGGCCCACGCTGTCCGTCACGACGAACTCGGCCTGCGGCACGATCTCGTTGACGGGGTCGAGCACTCGGCAGCTGAGCACTCCGGCGGTGCGCGGCACCTCAAGTCCGGCGAGGGCGTTGCCGCGCGCGGCACCCGCCGTCGCTCCCTTGCTTCGCATACTTCCCAGCCAACGGTCGAACATCTTTATCTACCCCTTGAAGTGATTTCACCTTGGGGCCTGGCGGCTGGACGTCGTCGTCGGAGCAGCGGCCCACCGACGAGCATGCATTCGATCACTATTGTGACGTTCGAGGCAAACAGAGCAGCTCACAGCGGCTTGGGCGGAGGTGTTACCGAAGGTCCGATATGGTCGCTTCGGTTTGTGCGCGTCACTGATTCGGCACAGCAGCGCCGGCCTTCCGCATCGTCGCCCGGACCGACGCAAGCCGATCGGGACGCGGTGTTGCGCGCACCCACTAGTGCTCTGACCGGCATGGATCGCCGGGTTGAGGCCTGCGAGATGATCGTGGCATGAGTGAGATCATTTTGATGTCGGACCCGAAGGTCGCCGCCATACCCGTTGCGGAGTGCGGAGAACGTCTCGTGGACGTCCGCCACGGCAGCTCGTTGTTAGTCGATGTGCGTGAGCAGGACCCTGCAGATGCCTTCGCGTACCTGCGGGAAGGTGTGCTGGAGCGGCTGATCAAAGCCCAGGCGATGCTCCCGCAGGGCCTGCGGCTGCTGTTCGTCGAGGGATACCGACCGCCCTCACTGCAACGTGAGTACTTCGGGGAGTACGCGGGCCGGCTGCGAGCCAGTCATTCCGAGTGGTCCGATGTGCGAATCCACTCGGCCACGAGCCGGTATGTGTCACCGCCCGACATCGCTCCGCACAGCGCCGGCGCGGCCGTCGACCTCACTCTGGCCGACGCTGGTGGCCTTGAGCTGGACCTGGGCACGCGGATGAACGCAGACCCGGAGGAAAGCGAAGGTGCTTGTTACACCCACGCTGTCAACATCAGCGAGGAGGCCCGAGCCAACCGCAAGCTGCTGAGTTCTGTTCTCACTGCTGCGGGCCTGGTGAACTACCCCACCGAATGGTGGCATTGGTCCTTCGGTGACCGCTACTGGGCTCTGATCACCGGGGAGTCCGTTGCCCACTATGGCCCGAAGGAGATCGCCCCCTGACCGGCCCGGCCGTGCCTGACTGATCGATCACGCGGCAACGGCAGGGCGCCCGCCCCAGCGGATGCCTTTCGCCCGCCCCCGTCAACGCGACCACCCAACCGGTGAACCTTCCCGGTCGAACAGCACTAGCGTGCGGAACATGACGAATCCTGAACCGGCGCGCAGCCGAGAGCAACGCAAGCAGGATGTACTCGACCGCTTGGAGAAGGACAACGACGCCTGGGTGGCGACCGCGTCGGCCGACGGGCAGCCGAGTCTGGTGCCGCTGTCGTTCGTGTGGGACGCCGGAACCCTCCTGATGGCCACCCGCCGCACCAACCCCACCGCGGTCAATGTGACGCCGGCCGGGCAGGCCCGGATCAGTCTCGGCCACACCCGTGATGTGGTGCTCATCGATGCGACCGCCGAGGTCGTCGAGGGTGCGGATCTTTCCGGGGAATCGGGCGACGCCTTCGCGACGAAACTGAACTGGGACCTGCGAGGCCGCGCCAGGTGGGTGTACCTCCGCTTCACTCCGTACGCGGTCAAGGCATGGCGGGAGGAGAACGAGCTGGCCGGGCGGGAGCTGATGGCCGACGGTGCCTGGCTGGACTGAGGAGCGACGGCTGTACGGCTGCGCGGTGGCACGGGCCTCCGTCGACGCGAGGGTGCTCATGACCGGCCCACCGCCCGCAGCCCCGGCCCGGCGCCCGTCACGGCGATCGCGCCGTCGGTGTCCGTACGCAGCACCACCGCGCCGTCGGCTCTGAGCGTGTCGACGGTGCGCGCAGCCGGGTGACCGTACGGGTTGTCCCTGCCCACGCTCACCAGGGCGAGTCTCGGGTGCGCGCTGCGCAGCAGAGCGGGGTCCTGGTGGGCGGAGCCGTGATGGGCGACCTTGAGAACGTCCACCCGTGGCAACGCAGGGTACCTGTGCAACAGCCCCTGCTGGGCCGGAGGTTCAAGGTCGCCCAGGAGCAACAGGGTCGGCCCGCCGGTCCGGACGTACAGGGTGACGCTGGCGTCATTCGGCTCCTGCGGTACGGGCCCGGTCCCTGGGACCGCCGATACACCGCCCGCCCCCGTGCCGCCTGCCGGCCAGAGGACCCGCCAGTCGAGCGGCCCGATCCGGCGACGTTCACCGGGGACGGCCCGCACCAGGGGGATGCCCGACGCGGCGGCCGTTCTCCGTACGAACGCGGCCTGGTCCGGCGGTTCGTCCAGGCTCGTCGTCTGGATCGCCCCCACCGCTCTGCCCCGCAGCACACCGGGCAAGCCCCGCACGTGATCCGCGTGGAAGTGCGTAAGGATCAGGAGCGGCACCTCGGTGATGCCGAGGTCGCGCAGGCACCGGTCGGCGAGCCGGGGATCGGGACCGGTGTCGACGACCACACCCGTGCCGTCCCCCGCCGCCAGCACCAGGGCGTCCCCCTGCCCCACGTCGCACATCGCGAACGCCCAGTCCGGCGGCGGCCATCCGGTCAGCACCCGGGTGAGCGGCACCGGGCGCAGCACCGCAAGGATCAGCAGCAGCGCGGCGGCCGAACAGACCCAGGGGTGACGCACGATGCGACGGGCGAGCAGCACCACCAGAGCCGTCAGCGCAGTGAGCAGCAGCGCGCCCTTCCCGCCGTCGGGCCAGTCGATCTCCGCCCCGGGCAGGGCCGCCCCGGTGCGGGCCACCGAGGCGATCCACCCGGTCGGCCAACCCGCGATCCGGGCGAGCAGCTCGGCCACCGGCATGGCCACCGACGCCAGGACGAGCGCGGCGAACCCGAGGACCGTGGCCGGCGCCACCGCGAACTCGGCCAGCAGATTGCACGGGATCGCGACCAGGCTGACCCGGGAAGCGAGCAGCACGACGACCGGCGCGCACACCGCCTGCGCCGCGGCAGCCGCAGCCAGTGCCTCGGCGAGCCGGGGCGGAACCCGGCGCCGCTGCAGCGCGTCGCTCCACTTCGGGGCGATGGTGAGCAGGGCGCCGGTGGCCAGGACGGAGAGAACGAAGCCGTAACTGCGCGCCATCCACGGGTCGTACAGCACCAGCAGCAGAACCGCGGCGGCCAGCGCGGGAATCAGTGATCTGCGGCGCCCCGTGCCGATGGCGAGCAGGGTGATCAGTCCGCAGGCCGCGGACCGCAGCACACTCGGCTCGGGTCGGCAGACGATGACAAAGGCGAGGGTGAGCCCACCGCCGAGCAACGCCGTCATTCTGAGCGAGATCCCCAATCGGGGCGCCAGACCACGGCGTTCGACGCGCGACGCTGTGCCCGGCGGTCCGATCAGAAGGGCGAGCAGAATCGCCAGGTTGGCACCGGAGACCGCCATCAGGTGGGTGAGGTCGACCGCCTGGAAGGCATCGTGCAGTTCGGGCGTGACCCGTGAGGTGTCGCCGACCACCAGGCCCGGCAGAAGCGCCCGCGCATCGGGATCCAGCCGCTCGGTCGCCTGCCGCAGACCGCCACGCAGAGCACCCGCCGTGCGCTGGAGAACGGAGGGTGGCCCGGTGATGCGGGGCGGGCCTTTGCCCTCGGGCCGCAGTACGGCGGCATTGCGCTCCCCTTCGCGCAGCGGTGGTGCCAGTCGGCCGCCGATGTGCAGTTGCGTGGAAGGGAGCAGCTGCTGCCACCGAGCCATCGGTCCGCCGGGCGAGACGATCAGCAGCACCGGCGTACGCAGCCGGGTGACCGCACCGTCGGGCCCGGTCAGCCGCGTGATCTCGGCGTCCATGAGGAGCGAGGCGGGCGTGCTGTGGTCGCCTCGCACCCGGGGCCGGGTCTGCCGGGCGTCGGACGTCACCGTCACCTCCGCCTCGACCCTCGCGAATCGCTGGGCAAGCCCATGGATCGGCCCCTGCCGTACGTCCGCGCCGTGCAACCCGGCCGACGCGGCCCCGGCCGCCGCGCAGAGCAGTGCCGCAGCGGTGGCGGTCGCGGTGGTGTGCGGCCGCCGCCGGTTGCGTACCGCGCTCTCGTCGTCTGCCGCCCCTCTCCCGGCGTCGGCCGACAGCCGGCGCATCGCACGGGTCGCCGATACTCCCGACATCGCCAGAAGCAGCATGGCTGCGCCGATGCAGAGCATCACGCCCGCCGTCGTCCACCGCCCCGGCGCACTCAGCGCGAACGCCGCTCCGGCCCAGGCCGCCATGGCCGGCGGGACCAGCCGGAGGTCGACCGGGCCCTCCTGCCGCGGGTCGGAGGCACCCAGCCGCCGGCCCGACGCCGCATGGACGTCCGGGGGGTTCATGGCCCCACCAGCGGTTGAAGGTCGGCGAACCGGCGGTCACCGATCCCGTTGACCTCGCGGAGCTCATCGACGGAACGGAAACCGCCGTGCTGTGTGCGGTAGTCGATGATGTGCTGGGCGAGAACCGGGCCGACACCGGGCAATGTGTCGAGTTGTTCCACGGTCGCGCGGTTGAGACTGACCGGTCCGGTCGTGGGGCTGCCGCTGCCGCCCGCAGCGTCTCCTCCCGTACCGCTGGTGGCAGGAAGGCCGGGCGGGGCGCCCACCACGATCTGCTCCCCGTCCATGAGCACCCGCGCCCTGTTGAGCCCGGCGAGGTCGACACCTGGCCGAGCCCCGCCCGCCGCACGCAGCGCATCGGCAACCCTTGCGCCGGAAGGCAGTTGATGGATCCCTGGCCTTCGCACCTTCCCGCTCACATCGACGACGATGTGCCCGCCCGGCCCCGTTGTGGTCGGCGGCCCCGGTGACGGCTCCGGCACTCCGGCGCCATCCGGCGCCGGCGCCGATGTCCGGGCATGCGCAGCCTCCTCGACCGGATCAGGAGCGCGTACGGAGTGGGGGCGCGCGGACCAGAAATGCACTGCGGCGAAGGCCGCCGCCGTGATCAGGACAACGGCCAGTGCGGCGAGAGACTTTGACTCCAAACCACATCTGAGCTGCAGCCACACCGGAATCCTCTCCCGCAGTGCCGGAACCAGCCTCTCCCACCGCCCCGGCATCCCCGCCCCCGGCGCCGACACCGGCGCAGGGGGCGGGGCTGGGCTCGGGGCCGGCGCAGGAGCCGCAGCCGGAGCGGGACTCGGCGTAGAGGGCGGGCTTGGGGCCGAGACGGGAGCGGAAGCCGAAGCCACCCCCAGGACAGGCCGCGCGACCCGCCCGCCGTACGCACCTTCCATGAGGGCGTCCGCCCGACGGCGCGAAGCCGCCGCTACGACGTCTGCACGCCCACGCGACGGCCGTCGCCATCCCGGTCCGAGGCCGGGACCGCTACGGGTGCGCCCGTCCGAGGCCGGGGCGCGGCCGGGGCCGCTTCCGCTGGTTGCACGATGTGATCGGGGAGCCATGCCTCACGACGGTAGGCACATCCGTCCGAACCCGCTGAACAGGCCCAATTTCTGTGGACGACCGACCAGTTGTGGACAACTCGACCACCCCGAGGGGTGATGTCGGCGAACCGGCTTCAGCGCGGCGAAACCACTGCCCCGAGCAGACCGGGTCCGGTGTGCGCACCGATCACCGCGCCCACCTCGCTGACATGCAGATCGATCAGACCCGGCACCCGCTCACGCAGCCGCTCGGCGAGCCGCTCGGCCCGCTCGGGTGCCGCCAGGTGATGCACGGCGATGTCCACCCGGCTGCTGCCCGCCCTTTCGGCGACGATCTCCTCCAGACGCGCGATCGCCTTCGAGGCCGTCCGTACCTTCTCCAGCAGTTCGATACGGCCGCCGTCCAGCTGGAGCAGCGGCTTCACGGCGAGCGCCGATCCCAGCAGAGCCTGCGTGGCACCGATACGACCGCCGCGGCGCAGATAGTCCAGCGTGTCGACGTAGAAGTAGGCAGAGGTGCCCGCTGCCCGCTTCTCCGCGGCTGCGACGGCCTCGTCCAGGCTTCCGCCCGCCTCTGCCGTCTCCGCCGCCGCCAGGGCGCAGAATCCGAGGGCCATGGCGACCATCCCGGTGTCCACCACCCGTACCGGAACCTGTGCGTCCTTCGCGGCGAGCAGAGCGGCGTCGTACGTGCCCGAGATCTCGGCCGAGAGGTGCAGCGAGACGATGCCGGTGGATCCGGCCTCGGCCGCCGCCCGGTACTCGGCGGCGAAGACCTCCGGGCTGGGCCGGGAAGTCGTCACGGGGCGTCGCTTCTGGAGCGCCACCGCAAGGGAACGGGCCGAGATCTCGGTGCCGTCCTCCAGAGCCTGATCACCGAGGACGACGGTCAGCGGCACCGCGGTGATGCCGTGCCGCTCCATCGCCTCGAGCGGCAGGTAGGCCGTGGAATCGGTGACGATCGCGACATGGCGGGACATGAGCGGGAGGTTACCTGGCAAGCCTGCGGCTCGGCAGTCCGACCCCGGCCGAATGATCGCTCCCGATCGCTTCGGACCGCATCCTGTCACCGCCGGTCATCGAGCGCGGGTCACCGCTCCGGTCACCGAACGCGGGTCACCGCCGGTCATCGAACGCCTCAGTTCGTCGTTTCGGGCCGAGCTGTCTTCTGCCACGGGTATTCGGTCTGTAGTCGCGGGTCCGGAGCTGTGATCGCCTGCGCCACATCATCGGCCGGCCCACGCCCCTGCCGACTCCCCTGCCCTTGCCCCTGCCCCTGGTCGCGCCCGCCGCCCTGAGGCTTCCCCTGCCCGCGGACCGGCTCGTCCGGCTCCACCGTCCAGTGCCTCAGCGCCCCGGCCTCCACATCGATCTGCGCATTCAGCGCGTCCAGATCGTCGTCGTTGAAGTGCCGCGCCCGGTCCCGTGCGGCCCATCTCAGCGAGTCCGCAGCGTGCGTGATCCGCTCCGTACGCTGCTTCAGTCCCGGCAACAGCGAGGCGACCGTCGCCCGGTCGGGCTCGCGTTCCAGTCTCTTGAGCTCGTCGTCCAGCTCACGCCCGTGCACACTCAGCCGCTGGAAGAGGCCCAGTGACTCCGAGAGCGAGGCGTCCTCGGCGGCTCCCGACTGCAACGCCTCCTGCGTGGCCCGCATGGATGTGCGCAGCGCGAGCCGCAGCTGTGCCAGCTCTCCGCCCACGCCCACCTGGCCATAGCTCTTCGCCCGCAGCGTGGTGTCCTCAACGGTGCGGCGCGCCTGGGTGATCGTACGGTCCACACCCCGCTTCGCCACGCCGATGGCCTTGACGCTCGCGTACACGCCCAGGGCCACGAAGGCGAAAAAGAGCAACCCCAGAATCAGGATCACGGCTTCCATGAGCGCCCCTCGGATGTCGTTTGGGCTGCCGGCTGCCGGCCCCCCTCCACCGTAAACGGAAAGGGCAGACCGAGGGTTCCTTCGGAACCCCCAACCTGCCCGTAGGGGAACGCCCCCACACCGCCGTACAGCAACCAGCGATTACGCGACGACCGCCACGCGGGGACGATGAGCACCCTCGCGCGGGACGATCAGCGGCGTCATGCCGGGACGATATTGACCAGCTTCGGCGCGCGCACGATCACCTTGCGGATCCCCGCACCGTCCAGCGCCGCGACCACGGCCGGGTCGGCCAGGGCCAGCGCTTCCAGCTCCTCGTCCGCGATCGACGGGGAGATCTCCAGACGCGCCTTGACCTTGCCCTTGACCTGCACGACGCAGGTCACGGTCTCGTCCACGACGTACGCCGGGTCGGCGACCGGGAAGTCCTGATGCACGACCGACTCGGTGTGGCCCAGCCGGCGCCACAGCTCCTCGGCGATGTGCGGCGCCAGCGGCGCCACCAGCAGCACCAGCGACTCGGCGACACTCCGGGACAGCGGGCCGCCCGCCTTGGTCAGGTGGTTGTTCAGCTCGGTGACCTTGGCGATGGCCGTGTTGAAGCGCATCCCGGCCATGTCCTGGCCGACCCCGTCGATCGCCTTGTGCAGCGCCCGCAGCGTCTCCTCGCCCGGCTCCGTGTCGACGACGGTGACCTCACCGGTCTCCTCGTCCACGACGTTGCGCCACAGCCGCTGCAGCAGCCGGTACTGACCGACGACGGCACGCGTGTCCCACGGCCGCGACACGTCCAGGGGGCCCATCGCCATCTCGTACAGGCGCAGCGTGTCCGCTCCGTACTCGGCGCAGATCTCGTCCGGCGTGACGGCGTTCTTCAGGGACTTGCCCATCTTGCCCAGGACGCGGCTGACCTTCTCGCCCTGGTAGAAGAACTTTCCGTCCCGCTCCTCGACCTCGGCCGCCGGAACCGCGATGCCGCGGCTGTCCCGGTAGACGAACGCCTGGATCATGCCCTGGTTGTACAGCTTGTGGAACGGCTCGGCGGACGAGATGTGTCCCAGGTCGTGCAGCACCTTGGACCAGAAGCGGGCGTACAGCAGGTGCAGTACGGCGTGCTCGGCGCCGCCGACGTACAGGTCGACACCACCGGTCGGCTGCCCCTCGCGCGGACCCATCCAGTACTGCTCGATCGCCGGATCGACCAGCTGCCGGTCGTTGCCCGGGTCCAGGTAGCGCAGCTCGTACCAGCAGGAGCCCGCCCAGTTGGGCATGGTGTTGGTCTCGCGGCGGTACTTCTTCGGGCCGTTGCCGTCGCCCAGGTCCAGGGTGACGTTGACCCAGTCGGCGTTCCGGGACAGCGGGGTCTCGGGCTGGGTGTCGGCGTCCTCGGGGTCGAAGGTGCGCGGCGAGTAGTCGTCGACCTCCGGCAGTTCCAGTGGCAGCATCGACTCGGGCAGCGGGTGGGCGATTCCGTCCTCGTCGTAGACGATCGGGAACGGCTCGCCCCAGTAGCGCTGGCGGCTGAACAGCCAGTCGCGCAGCCGGAAGTTGACGGTGCCCTCACCGACGCCGTGCGCCTTCAGCCACTCGGTGATCTTTGCCTTGGCGTCGACGACGCCCAGACCGTCCAGCGAGATCTCGTCATTGGCGGAGTTGACCAGCTTCGCTTCGTACGAGGCGAAGGCGTCGTCCCACGTCGAGGGGTCCGTGCCGCGATCGTCCGAGGGCTCGACGACACAGCGCATCGGCAGCTCGAAGGCGCGCGCGAAGGCGAAGTCGCGCGCATCGTGCGCTGGTACGGCCATGATCGCGCCGGTGCCGTAACCCATCAGAACGTAGTCGGCGATGAAGACGGGCACCTTCTCGCCGCTTACCGGGTTGGTCGCGTATGCACCGGTGAACACACCGGTCTTGTCCTTGGCCTCGGCCTGCCGCTCCACGTCGGACTTGGCGGCGGCCAGCTTGCGGTACGCGGTGACGGCCTCGGCGGGGGACGCGTGCCCGCCGGTCCACACCGGGTGGGTGCCCTCGGGCCAGGCCGCCGGAATGATCCGCTCGACCAGCTCGTGCTCGGGCGCCAGCACCATGTAGGTGGCACCGAACAGGGTGTCCTGGCGGGTGGTGAAGACGGTGATGTCGCCCGCACCGTCGACCGGGAAGTCGACGCGTGCGCCTTCGGAACGCCCGATCCAGTTGCGTTGCTGCAGCTTGATGGCCTCGGGCCAGTCCAGCCCGTCCAGGTCGTTCAGCAGCCGGTCGGCGTAGGCGGTGATGCGCATGTTCCACTGGCGCAGCTTGGCCTTGAAGACGGGGAAGTTGCCGCGCTCGGAGCGGCCGTCGGCCGTCACCTCTTCATTGGCCAGTACGGTGCCCAGGCCCGGCGACCAGTTGACCGGCGCGTCGGAGGCGTACGCCAGGCGGTACTCGCCCAGGACGTCCGCGCGCTCGGCAGCGCTCAGCGCGCTCCAGTCACGGCCGTCCGGAGTCGGACGCGAACCGCTCTCGAACTGTGCGACCAGCTCGGCGACGGGGCGGGCCCGGTCGGCCTCGGTGTCGTACCAGGAGTTGAAGATCTGCAGGAAGATCCACTGCGTCCACTTGTAGTACTCCGACTCGATCGTGGCGAACGAGCGGCGCTTGTCGTGGCCCAGGCCCAGCCGGCGCAGCTGGGCGGTCATGTTCTCGATGTTGGCCTCGGTGGAGACCCGCGGATGCGTGCCGGTCTGCACGGCGTACTGCTCCGCGGGCAGGCCGAAGGCGTCGAATCCCAGGGTGTGCAGCACGTTGTGCCCGGTCATCCGCTGGTGGCGGGCGAAGACATCGGTGGCGATGTAGCCCAGCGGGTGACCGACGTGCAGTCCCGCGCCCGAGGGGTACGGGAACATGTCCATGATGAACTTCTTCGGCTTGGCGGCCAGTTCCGGACTGCCCGCCAGGTCACCGGTCGGATTCGGCGCCTCGTACGTGCCCTCGGCGTCCCAGAAGTCCTGCCAGCGTGCCTCGATGTCGGCGGCCATCGCCGCCGTGTAGCGGTGCGGCGCAGCCGTCTCGGCTGCGGAATTCGTCTCGCTCATGATCCTCAAAGCTCCATCGATCGTCATCTGCCGGCGCCCACGTCTACGGACACGCGTCTACGGAAACGAAAAATCCCCTCGCACAGGAGGGGACGCCGCGCCGATTCCGACCAGGCATTCTCACCGGTCGGGACTGATCAGCGCGGCTCGCTAAGCAGAAGGCGTACGGCACGCATGGCGTCAGGGTACCGCACGGGCCCGGAGCCGGTCCGGGCATGGCCGGTCCGTGGACGCGGCGGTGGGAGCGACCGCACGGCGGAACTTCCGGGAAGCGGAATTTAATCCGCGTACCGCCCTGTACCGGGGCAAGCGATCAAAGTCCGTACTGGCCGGTATGGAAACGACTCAGCATGCCGCAACGGGACCGCTTTGCCGAACTATT
This sequence comes from Streptomyces sp. NPDC002785, assembly GCF_040295565.1. NCBI lineage: Bacteria > Bacillati > Actinomycetota > Actinomycetes > Kitasatosporales > Streptomycetaceae > Streptomyces > Streptomyces sp. NPDC002785. The sequence goes on from NZ_JBEOVN010000146.1 coordinate 15,965, forward strand.
CGGAGCCGCCCCCCATGAACCCTCATCGCAAGATCCGCTGATCCCCCACCATGAGCCCGGGCATGAGCCGCCCGATGCAGGGCGGACTGACCGCCGCCGTGCGCCGTCACCCGTAACTCCACGGAGATCTCCGTGCGCGCCGCCCTGGCCAAGCGGGGTCTGTCCGGCCAGCGTGGCCATCGGTTGCGTGCCCGAGTGGTGCGCACCCCCGAACGGATAGTCTCCGGCGAGGCCTCGGCAGTCATCCGGGCGGCGGGCGGCGGCCCCGCCCTGCCGCCCGGCCGCCGTGAGCGCGCCGCCGAGTCGGGCGTCTCGGGCGACCCGACTCTGCTGTCGAACGCGGAGACGTACGCACAGCTCGCCGTCGCCGCCCGGATCGGCGCCCGCCGCTACGGGCGCACACCGGCCTGCCCGGCGAACCCGGCACCGTGCTGCTCCCCCTCTCCGGAGCCGTCTCGCGCCCGGTGGTCGTCGAGGTGCCCACGGATGTTCCGCTGCGGTACGTGCTCCAGCCGGCCGGTGCGCCGCCGTTGCCGGAGGGCGTACTGACCGGCGGCTACCACGGCAACTGGATCGATGCGATGGCCTCGCACGACGCCGTGGTCTCCCGGGAGTCCCTGACCGCGACCGACGGCGCGCTGGGAGCGGGAACGATCCTGCCGATCGGGCCCGAGAGCTGCCCGCTCGGTGAGTCCCTGCGGGTGGCGCACCGGCTCGCCGCCGAGACCGCGGGCCAGTGCGGTCCTTGCAAGCTGGGGCTGCCGGCTGCGGCGGGCGGGCTCCGGCGTGCTGAACGGCGGCGGGCCCGCGGCCCTGGAGGCGCTACGCGAGGTGACCCGGGCGGTGAAGGGCCGGGGCGCGTGCAGGCATCCGGACGGCTCCGCGCGCTTTCTGACCTCGACGATGTCCGCCTTCACGGACGACCTGGCGGCACATGGACGGCGGCTGCGGCCGCGAGACGCTTGGGGTCCTGCCCCTTCCCGCGCCCGGCCGGCAGGGCCTGGAGGAGTCCATTCCGGGCGGCGGGCGGTGGACTGGACGCTCTGCCAGGGCCACGGGCTCTGCGCGGACAGCGTCCCCGAGTTGATCAGGCTGGGCCCCGATGGTTACCCGGCGCTCGCGGACGCAGCGGTTCCGATGCATCTGAGGGGCCGCGCACAGCGCGCAGTGCGCGGGTGTCCAGCACTGGCACTCCGCATCGAGCAGGAGGCGGCGGAACGCCGCGCGCTGCCGCCGATCACCGGCCGGAAGGTTCTTGGCAGCGGCCGCAATTGACGCATGTACAAGAGAAGCGGGTCACCCTGTGAGGATGACCCGCTTCTCATTTCTTCACTGTGGAGCTAAGGAGAATTGAACTCCTGACCTCCTGCATGCCATGCAGGCGCTCTACCAACTGAGCTATAGCCCCGTGCTGTGCGCCGCCCGGTTCCCCGTGGCGACATCGAGAACATTACCGGTGTCCCTGCCACTCCACCAAATCGTTTCCCGTCTGCATCGCTTTGACCGATTTTGCGGCACCTGGGTCACGTGACGGCGAGGGGGTTCACGCAGTGGCGAAGGAGTAGAAGCGCTTGAGCGTGCAGTGGTCCTCCAGCAGCCGCCCGTAGATCGGTTCCCCCTCCAGCTCCCGATAGGTCTCGATCGGGTCGCCCTTTATGATCAGCGCCCGCGCACACTCCTCGCACCAGTACTGGTACTCGGGATTGATCGGGTCCATGTCCCTGACGATGGGCGTACCGCTGCCGCACCAGTCGCACTTCCGCCTGTGTGCACCCATGAGTCAGCTCCGGCTTTGACCGCGGGCGGTACACACGCAGGAGACTCCGCCGATCCCGCCGAGCACTTGGACCGCATGAAACGGATCACCGGCAGGACGACCGGCGCGGGCGCGGCGTTCGGGGACAAGGAGCAGGTCCGGGACCTCGTGGCGGCTCGCAGGCATCGCGCGCTCCCTCCCGTTCGGTCCGTAGCCCCCTCCGGCGGTCCGATTCTGCCATGACCCCGCAAGGGGGGCAGCCCGCCGGACATCCGGCCGGTCACCGACGCCGTACGAGACCCGTCGACGCGCCTGCGATCGCGGCCACCGACAGCGCGAGAGCACACACCCACAGAGCATGCCCGACCCCTGCACCCCTGGCGTATCAAGGCGGTTGAGACAGAGCATGCCGAATGTCGCGACGCCGATCAGCTGGCCGATCTGGGTGACGGTCACCAATACACTGCCCGCATCAGCCGCATCCTTCGGACGTACATTCGCCAACACCCCCGTAAGGGTGGGGCTGAAGCCCAGCGCCATGCCACTGCCCATGATCGCGAAGGCCGCATACAGCCAGGGGCCCACCGTTCCCGCCGTCCCGCATCAAGAGCCCGACAGTCGCGGAGCCGGCAGCCACCAGGGCGAACGCGCCCGGAACCAGAGCCCCTTGGCGCCCCGCGGGCCACCGGCGCCAGGTCGGCCCCATTGCACCGAACACCAGCGCGGTCGGTGCGAACATCGGCCCCGCGTGCGGCACAGCCCGGTTCCGGCGGCAAATCCGCAGGCCGGCGAGGCGGCCGTGAAGACGGCGAGTCCGGCCGGATGCACCTGGCCGTGTCCGAGCAGACCGCCGAGCCTTGCACCGGTGATGAGCAGCACCGCGTACGTGATGGTGCAGCCGGCCACGATGAGCTGCAACCCGGCTCCGGAGGCACCGAGTTCGCTCCGGATCGTCGGGGCGGCGACGTTGACGATGAAAATGTCGAGCAGCGCCATGAACTGAGCCGCGAGCACCAGGGCAAGCACTCTCCCGGGGCGTTTGCCAATGGTGGCATCACGGATGACCTCGGTGTCACTCTCCGTCAATGGGCTGCCGGAGTGCCGGATCGTGGCCTACACCCCGGCCGACGAGGAGAGGCGCGGCAGGTGGCAGCGCTGCGGCGACACCGGGAAGCCTGACCGGACGCACAGTCAGGGCGATCGGGCGACCAGAAGGAACCGAGGGCCAGACAATCCGGAGGAACGCGAAGATCCCGCCCCCTGGTGGGGACGGGATCTTGATTGTGGAGCTAAGGAGAATTGAACTCCTGACCTCCTGCATGCCATGCAGGCGCTCTACCAACTGAGCTATAGCCCCGCT